>JALOSQ010000025.1 GCA_025458335.1 Ideonella sp. | reverse complement strand
TCACGCGCGAGGCGCAGGACGCCTTCGCGCTCGCCAGCCACCAGAAGGCGCTCAAGGCGCAGGCGGCCGGCGAGTTCGCGGGCGAGATGACGCCGATCGACGTGATCGACCGTTTCCCGGACCTGGCCACCGGCGGTGTCGGCACGAAGACCCGCACCGTGGCGCTCGACGAGGGCGCTCGCCCCGACACCAGCCTCGAGGGTTCGCCGCCAAGGGCAGCGTGACTGCGGGCAACAGCAGCCAGACCAGCGACGGCGCCGGCGCGCTCATCCTGGCCAGCGAGAAGGCGGTCAAGACCTTCGATCTCAAGCCGCTCGCGCGCTTCGTGAGCTTCGCGGTCAAGGGCGTGCCGCCCGAGATCATGGGCATCGGCCCGATCGAGGCGATCCCCGCGGCGCTGCGCAGCGCGGGCCTGAAACAGGACGACCTCGGCTGGATCGAGTTGAACGAGGCCTTTGCGGCGCAGGCCCTGGCGGTGATCAACACCGTCGGCCTGGACCCGGCCAAGGTCAACCCGATGGGCGGCGCGATCGCGCTGGGCCACCCGCTGGGGGCGACTGGTGCGATCCGTGCCGCCACCGTGGTGCACGCGCTGCGCCGCCACGGCCTGAAGCACGGCATGGTCACGATGTGCGTCGGCATGGGGCAGGGCGCCGCGGGCATCTTCGAGCGGGTTTGACGCGGGCCGCCTGAGGCGCCGCGGCAGACGCTTCCAGCGCCCGCACGACCGGGCCCCGACGTTCACACAGGAGACAGCATGACCATCCGCACGGCCGTGATCGATGGGGTCGCGACGATCGAGATCGCCCGACCCGAGAAGAAGAACGCCCTGACCGTCGCGATGTACGCCGAGATGGCGCAGGCGCTGCGCGACGCACAGGGCAACGGTGCGGTGCGCGCCGTCCTGATCACCGGCCAGCCGGGCATCTTCACCGCCGGCAACGATCTGGAGGACTTCATGCAGCGGCCCCGCCAGGGCGCCGACTCGCCGGTGTTCCAGTTCATGCGCGCGCTGCTCGAGTGCGACAAGCCGGTGGTGGCCGCGGTGACGGGCGCGGCCCGCTTGGCGATGCCCTTCACCAGCCTCGGGCTGGTGGCCGAGTTCGCGTCGAGCCTCGTCGTGCCGGCCCTGATGGGCAACGTCCGCGCCGCCGAGAAGCTGCTGCTCGGCGATCCGTTCACGGCCGAGCAGGCGGTCGAGTGTGGCATCGCCAACGCGGTGCTGCCCGCGGGGGAGGTCGTGGCTCACGCGCGGCGCGTGGCCGAGCGCTTCAACGCGCTGCCGCCGGGTGCGGTGCGCGACACCAAGAAGCTGATGCGCCAGCACAGCCGCCAGCAGGTGCTGGCGGCGATCGCGTCCGAAGGCGAGGTGTTCGGGGCCCGCCTGTCGAGTCCCGAGGCCCGAGAGGCGTTCAGCGCCTTCTTCCAGAAGCGCAAGCCCGACTTCTCGTCGTTCACCTGAGTTCGTCGTTCACCTGAGCGCCCGGTCTCGGCCAGGCTGGGTGGGCTGCGGTCGGCCGTCGGCCATTGGGCCTGCGAGCGCCTCGGATACGAGCCGGCCGGGCATGCCAATTGCTCCGTTTGACGTATCTTCGTCCGGACGGAGGTTGGACATGACGCTGCCGCTCAAGCTTGCCCTGCTCCCGCTGCTGGTCGCCCAGGCGATGGATGCACGCCGACGCGCCCCGATGCTGCCGGAGGCCGACGGCCCCCGGGAGGGCGAGGTCGGTGCCACCGGTCGGGGCGACCCGGTGCGGCTGCTCATCGTCGGCGACTCCTCCGCCGCGGGCGTCGGCGTGGATCACCAGGACCGTGCGCTCGCGGGCTACCTGACCCGCACCGTGGCCGAGCGCAGCGCCCGGCGCATCGCCTGGCAACTCAAGGCCCGGACCGGGGTCACCACGGCCGGGGCGCTCAAGCTGGTGCAGCAGGACCAGCCGGCGCGGGCCGACGTGGCGGTGGCGGTGCTGGGGGTCAACGACGTGATCGAGCAGGTGAGCACGCGGCGCGCGCTGGCCGAGCGGCAGCGGCTGACGGACTGGCTCATGGAACACGCCGGCGTGCGCCACGTGGTGTTCGCGCCCCTGCCGCCGGTTGAAGACCTGCCGTTGCTGCGGGATCCCCTGCGCACCATTGCCGGGCGCGACGCGCGCCGCCATGACGAGGCGGTCGCGCGCTGGGCGGCCGGCCGCCGCGACGTGTCACACGTGCCGATCTCCCTGCGGCTCGACGCCTCGGTCCTCGCGGTCGACGGCTTCCACCCGGGCGAGCCGGTGTACCGCCACTGCGGCGAGGCGCTCGGCCGCTTCATCGCCGACGAACTCGTCGACCGGGTGGCCGCCCCACCGCGGCCCGGTCGCCAGGCCGGCCCCGGCGGGCGCCGGCACCTCAACGACTGAGGCCGCTGCCGGAGGTCGCGGGCCCGGCGGGCGCGCTGCCTGGCGGGTTGGCCGCGCCGGTCCCGCAACTCGGGCAGAAGTGGAAGAACGCGTTCTTGCGCGTGGTGCACACGCCGCATTCGTCGAACAGGCGCAGGCCGCAGTGCACGCAGAAGCTGCCGGGGACCCCGGGCGCGGCCGGCACGGCCCCCTTGGCGGCGGCGCCGGCCGACCCGGCGCCAGCCAGGGTGACGATGGCGCGCTCGCAGCCCGGGCACACGCCCGCGCCGATCTTGCGCAGCGCCTCCTCGTACCCGAGCGACTGTCGGCGCTCGGCCTCGGTCTTCGCGGCCTCCTGCTCGCGCCGGGCGAGGTAGCGCCGCATCGCCCGGACCGTGTAATGGCCCGCCAGGATCGTGAGCACGATGCCCACCGTGTAGCGCACGTAGCCACCGTAGCTCGGCAGGTACGGCACCAGCTCCACGAAGAAGGTGAACCCGGCGAAGATCACGAAGCCGCGCATCAGCGGCCAGTAGTCGCTGTCGCGGCGGCGCGCGATCATCCAGCCGGCGATCGCCAGCAGGGGCAGCGTCACCGCCAGTCGTGCGCCGAAGACGCGCAACTCCTGCAGGAAGCGGGCGCGGTCGAACGACGCCTGCGCATCGTCGAGCAGCGCCTGCTCGGCGCGGCGGGCCCGGTCGGCGGCCTGCTCCAGGTCCAGGGAACGCCGGTCGAGGTCCTCGACCACCGCCTGCTCGCGGCGCTCGACGGCCTTGAGGGCGTCGAGCTCACGGGTCCTGCGCACGACCTCCGGGTCCTGCGCGGGATCGGTCGTGGCGGTGCGGGTTGCGAGCCAGTTCTGGTGCGCCTCGCGAGCCGACTCGTAGGCGTTGCGGGCGGCCTCCAGCGCCAGCGCGGCCCGGGCTCGGGCCTCCTCGGTCTCGCGGCGCTCGCCGGCGCCTTGCCGAAGCTGCGCGCGCAGGGCCTGCAGGCGCTCCGTGTCGGCGAACTGCTCCAGCTCGAGTGGCTGTTCGAGCCGCGGCAGGTCGGCCACCACGGCACCGCCCAGTCCGATCAGGAAGCCCGCGAACACGAAGGACACCACCCACATCACCAGGCGGAACCAGGTCCCCGGCATGCGCAGGCTCTTGAACATCCGATGGACTCCGGGCTGGGGCGGGCGGCGAATCGAGGGGCTCGGCCGGCGGGGCGTCGAGGGCGGTGTCGGTCGCGAGGGTCGGTCGCGAGGGTCAGTGGCGAGGGTCAGTCGCGCGGAATGGGCCGCGGCTGCCCGTGGGCGTCGATGGCCACGTAGGTCAGGTTGGCCTCGGTGACCTTGACCACCTGCAACTCGCCCGGGTTGCGCTCGGCATAGACCTCGACGTTGACGGTGATCGAGGTCGTGCCGATGCGCTCGACGCGGGCGAAGAAGCTCAGCAGGTCGCCGACCGACACCGGCTGCTTGAAGACGAACTGGTTCACCGCCACGGTGGCGATGCGCCCGCGCGCGATGCGCGCCGGCAGGATGGCGCCGGCGATGTCGACCTGGGCCATGATCCAACCGCCGAAGATGTCGCCGTTCGCATTGCTGTCGGCCGGCATGGGCACCACGCGCAGCGTGAGCTCGTGGCCGGGGGTGGGGGCCATCGGGGCCAGGCGTGCGGCCAGCGCAGCGTGCGCGGCCGACGCGCCGAGGGCGGCGTCGTTCGGGTTGGCAGGGGTCGTCACGTCGGGCTCGCCAGAGGCGACAGCGGGATCTTGAGATGATTGTGGTGGAACGACAGCCCGCCCGGCTGCGCGTCACCCCCTGGAATTCCGACGAAAGCCACGAACGATGCGCGCCCTGTCCCGCCAGCCCGCCCTGCCCGCCGACGCGCTGCGCGATGGCGGTGCCGCCGGGGGCCTGTGGTGGCGTACGCTGCGTCGGCTCGCACCGTACCTGTGGCAATGGCGTTGGCGCATCGGGCTGGCGCTGGCCTGCCTGGTGGCGGCCAAGGTCGCCAACATCGGCGTGCCGCTGGTGCTCAAGCGCATCGTCGACGCCCTCGATCTCAAGCCCGGCGACCCCGCGGCCTTGCTGGTGGTCCCGGTGGCGCTGGTGCTGGCCTATGGCGCGCTGCGCATCGGCGTCACGCTGTTCACCGAATTGCGCGAGTTGCTGTTCTACCCGGTGGCCGCGCGGGTGTCGCGGCGCCTGTCGCTCGAGGCCTTCGAGCACCTGTTCAGCCTCGGCCTGCGCTTCCACCTCGAACGCCAGACCGGCGGGGTCTCGCGCGACATCGAGCGCGGCTCGCGCGCGATCCAGTCGCTGCTGAACTACACGATCTACAACATCCTGCCCACACTGGTCGAGATCACGATGGTGATCGTGCTGCTGGCGGCGGCCTTCGACGGCTGGTTCGCGGCGATCACCTTCGGCGCGCTGGTGGCCTACATCGGGTTCACGGTGGTCGTCACCGAGTGGCGCACGCACTTCCGCCGCGCGATGAACGAGCAGGACAGCCAGGCCACCACCAAGGCGATCGACGCACTGCTCAACTACGAGACCGTCAAGGTGTTCGGCAACGAGCGCTTCGAGCAGGCGCGCTACGACGAGAGCCTGCAGCGGCTCGAGCGGGCGTCGATCAAGTCGCAGTCGTCCCTCACGGTGCTCAACCTCGGGCAGAGCGTGATCATCGCGATCGCGGTGACGCTGCTGGTGTGGCGCGCCACCGAGGGCGTGGTCGCCGGAACGATGACCCTCGGCGACCTCGTGCTGGTCAATGCGTTGATGATCCAGCTGTACATCCCCCTGAACTTCCTCGGGGTGATCTACCGCGAGATCAAGCAGTCGACCATCGACATGGAGAAGATGTTCGCACTGCTCGGCCAGCACCGCGAGGTGGCCGATGCGCCGGATGCGCAGGCCCTGAGGGTGGCAGGCGCGGCCGTGTCCTTCCAGGATGTGCAGTTCGCCTACGACCCTGACCGGCCGATCCTGCATGGCGTGAGCTTCGATATTCCGCCGGGCCGGACGGTGGCCGTGGTCGGCCCCTCGGGCTCCGGCAAGAGCACCCTGGCGCGGCTGCTGTTCCGCTTCTACGATGCGCAGGGCGGCTCGATCCGCATCGACGGTCAGGACATCCGCCAGGTCACGCAGGACAGCCTGAGGGCGGCGATCGGCATCGTTCCGCAGGACACCGTCCTGTTCAACGACACCGTGCAGTACAACATTGCCTATGGGCGCCCGGGCGCCACGCGGGCCGAGGTCGAGCAGGCCGCGCGCGCGGCGCACATTCACGGCTTCATCGCGTCCACGCCAAAGGGCTACGACACGATGGTCGGCGAGCGGGGGCTCAAGCTGTCGGGGGGCGAGAAGCAGCGTGTGGCCATCGCCCGCACGCTGCTGAAGGACCCGCCGATCCTGATCTTCGACGAGGCCACCTCGGCGCTCGATTCCGCCAACGAGCGGGCCATCCAGGAAGAACTGCGCAGCGCCGCACGCAACAAGACCGCGCTGGTCATCGCCCACCGCCTGTCCACGGTCGTCGACGCCCACGAGATCCTGGTGATGGAGCGCGGGCGCATCGTGGAACGCGGCTCGCACGCCGAGTTGCTGGCGCTGGGCGGGCGCTACGCCGAGATGTGGGCCCTGCAGCAAAGCGCGGAACTTGACGCGGATCCGGCCACTGCGCAGCGTCCGGACGCCTCCGGCGACGGCCGCTGAGCGTCGGCCGCCCTACAGTGTGAGGTGCGTCTCGAACCGTCGGAGTCCTGGCCATGCGTCGTACTGCTGTTCGCCCTCCCGTGTCGTCGTGGCGAGGGCTCGCCGCACTCGCCGTGGTGGCCGCTGCCGGCCTTGCGGCGCCTGCAGCCCACGCAGGTCCGGTGCTCGAGCGAATCAAGCAGACCGGCAAGCTGACCATCGGTCACCGCGAGTCGTCCGTGCCGTTCAGCTACTTCGACGCCGACAAGAAGCCGGTCGGCTATGCGATCGACCTGTGCCTGCGCATCGGCGAGGCCGTGCGGCGCAGCCTGCAGCTGCCGCGCCTGGCGATCGAGTACGTGCCGGTGACCTCGGCCAATCGCATCCCGATGGTGGCCGAAGGCAAGGTCGACCTCGAGTGCGGCTCGACCACCAACAACGCCGAGCGGCGCCAGCAGGTGGCGTTCACCGTGCCGCACTACATCGCCGGCGCACGCATCATGGTGCGGGCGGACAGCCCGATCGAGGCGCTCTCCGGCTTCGAGGGCCGCAAGGTGGTCTCGACCAAGGGGACGACGCCGCTGAAGGCGGTGGAGGCGGCCAACCGCGAGCGCCTGATGCGCATCAACGTGCTCGAGGCACCCGATCACGCCAAGGCGGTGGAGATGGTCGAGAAGGGCGAGGCCGACGGCTTCGTGATGGACGACGTGCTCCTGTACGGCCTGATTGCCGGACGCCCCGACCCGTCCAAGCTCAAGGTGGTGGGCAAGTTCCTGACGATCGAGCCACTGGCGATCATGCTGTCCAAGGACGACGCGGCGTTCAAGAAGCTCGTGGACGACGAGATGAAGCGACTGATCGCCAGCCGTGAGGCCCACGCGATCTACGAGCGCTGGTTCCTGCAGCCGATCCCGCCGCGCGGCGCGCCGCTGAACCTCCCGAAGAACTACCTGCTGCGCGACTTCTGGAAGTACCCCACCGACCGCGTGCCCGGTTGAGGGACCCGGCCGTGCCGGGCCGCCTGGGGTACCTGCGCGCCTAGAATCCGTGACTTCCGCACGGTTCGGTGCGACCCGCCGGGCCTGTCACCTCTCACGCCGAAGGAGCGCGAATGAAGAAGGTTCTCTTTGCCCTGGCCGCCACGCTGGCCCTGGGCGTCGCCCATGCCGACACGCTGAAGAAGATCAAGGACAGCGGCGCCGTCACGATGGGCGTGCGTGAGTCGTCGGGCGCGCTGAGCTACACGCTCGGCGACGGCAAGTTCGCCGGCTACCACGTCGAGATCTGCCAGCGCGTGCTGGCCGACATCCAGAAGTCGCTCGGCCTGGCCAAGCTCGACATCAAGTACCAGCCGGTCACGTCGCAGAACCGCATCCCGCTGGTGCAGAACGGCACCGTCGACATCGAGTGCGGCTCGACGACCAACAACGCCGCGCGCCAGAAGGACGTGGCCTTCGCGGTGACGACCTACGTCGAGGAGGTGCGCATCGCGGTCAAGGCGAACTCGGGCATCACCTCGATCAACCAGCTCAACGGCCGCAAGGTGGCGACGACCACCGGCACCACCTCGGTGCAGCACCTGCGCCGTCACGAGCGTGGTCAGGGCGTGAACTTCGAGGAGGTGTTCGGCAAGGACCACGCCGACAGCTTCCTGCTGCTCGAGTCGGGCCGTGCCGACGCCTTCGTGATGGACGGGCAGATCCTCGCCGGCAACATCGCGCGCTCCAAGAATCCGGCGGACTTCCGCATCGTCGGCGAGGTGCTCAGCGTCGAGCCGATCGCGATCATGCTGCGCAAGGACGACCCGGCGTTCAAGAAGGCCGTCGACGACAGCATCACCGCGATGATGAAGTCGGGCGAGCTCGCCAAGCTCTACGACAAGTGGTTCATGCAGCCGATCCCGCCGACCAACACCCGCGTCGGGCTGGCCCTGAGCGAGGCGACCAAGGCCGCCTGGGCGCAGCCGAACGACCGGCCCATGGAGGAGTACGGCAGGAAGTGAACTGCTGAGTCGCGGTCCGCGGGCGGCTTCGGTCGCCTGCCGGGCGCGGCCCTTGCTTCGGAACGGCGCGGCGTGGGGTTCGTCCCCGTCGCGCCTTTTTGTTGGGCAACGCACACTGCCGCTGACCGCCGCGTCCGACGGCGGCTCGGCATCGGGGAGGGGGCGCACGGGTGGCGACCTGGGACTGGCAAGTCTTCTGCAAGAGCACGATCGACGAAACGGTCTACCCGTCGTGCTTCGGACCGGACGGTGACATCACCTACCTCGACTGGCTGCTGTCGGCCTGGGGCTGGACGCTGTCGGTGGCGCTGCTGGCGCTGGTCGTGGCGCTCGTCTTCGGCTCGCTGGTCGGCATCCTGCGCACCACGCCGAGCCGTACCCTGGTCTTCCTGGGCAACGCCTGGACCGAGCTGTTCCGCAACATCCCGTTGCTGGTGCAGATCTTCCTCTGGTACCACGTGCTGCCGGCGCTGGTGCCGCCGCTCAAGGCCTTCCCGAGCTTCGTGCTGGTCGTCTTCGCGCTGGGCTTCTTCACCAGTGCCCGCATCTCGGAGCAGGTGAAGGCCGGCATCCAGAGCCTGCCGCGCGGGCAGCGCTACGCCGGCCAGGCGCTGGGCTTCACGCTGCCGCAGGTCTATCGCTACGTGCTGCTGCCGATGGCGTTCCGCATCATCGTCCCGCCGCTGACCAGCGAGTCGATGAACATCATCAAGAACTCCTCGGTGGCGTTCGCGGTGAGCGTGGCCGAACTGACGATGTTCGCGCTGCAGGCCGGGGAAGAAACCTCGCGCAACATCGAGATGTACCTGGCGGTGACGGCGCTGTACTTCGTCTCGGCCTTCGCGGTGAACCGGATCGCGCTGTTCATCGAGAACCGGGTGCGCGTGCCCGGGATGATCGGGGCGCGTTGAGATGCAGCTCGACTTCGGCTTCCTGAGCTGGGAGGTGGTCCAGGGCTTCGTGCTCAAGGGCCTGCTGTTCTCGATCCAGCTCACGCTGATCGCGATGGTCGGCGGCATCGTGCTCGGCACCCTGCTGGCGCTGATGCGCCTGTCCGGCAAGCCGTGGCTCGTCATCCCGGCGGCCGCCTACGTGAACACCATGCGAAGCATCCCGCTGGTCATGGTCATCCTGTGGTTCTTCCTGCTGATCCCGCTGCTGATCGGCCGCCCCATGGGCGCCGAGCTGTCGGCGATGATCACCTTCACCCTGTTCGAGGCCGCGTACTACTCCGAGATCATGCGCGCGGGCATCCAGAGCGTGCCCAAGGGTCAGGTCGCGGCGGGCTATGCGCTCGGCATGAACTACCGCCAGACCATGGCGCTGGTGGTGCTGCCGCAGGCCTTCCGCAACATGCTGCCGGTGCTGCTGACCCAGACCATCATCCTGTTCCAGGACACCTCGCTGGTCTACGCCATCGGCGCCTACGACCTGCTCAAGGGTTTCGAGATCGCCGGCAAGAACTTCAATCGCCCGGTCGAGACCTACCTGGTCGCGGCGGTCGTGTACTTCATCATCTGCTTCTCGCTGTCGATGCTGGTGCGCCGGCTGCAGCAGCGCATCCAGATCATCCGCTGAGCGTTGCTGCGCAGCGCCGGGCCAGAGGATCCAACCCCATGATCGAGATCAAGAACGTCAGCAAGTGGTACGGCAGCTTCCAGGTGCTCACCGACTGCACCACGTCGATCCGCAAGGGCGAGGTGGTCGTGGTGTGCGGCCCTTCGGGCTCGGGCAAGTCCACGCTGATCAAGACGGTGAACGCGCTGGAGCCGTTCCAGAAGGGCGACATCACGGTCGACGGCATCAGCCTGACCGATCCCAAGACCGACCTGCCCCGGCTGCGCAGCCGCGTGGGCATGGTGTTCCAGCACTTCGAGCTGTTCCCGCACCTGTCGGTCACCGAGAACCTGACCATTGCCCAGGTCAAGGTGCTCGGCCGCAGCAAGGACGATGCGCTCGCGCGCGGCCTGAAGATGCTCGAGCGGGTGGGCCTGACCAGCCAGAAGGACAAGTTCCCCGGCCAGCTCTCGGGCGGGCAGCAGCAGCGCGTCGCGATCGCGCGGGCGCTCAGCATGGACCCGATCGTGATGCTGTTCGACGAACCCACCAGTGCCCTCGACCCGGAGATGGTGGGCGAGGTGCTCGACGTGATGGTCACGCTGGCCCACGAAGGCATGACGATGATGTGCGTGACCCACGAGATGGGCTTCGCGCGCAAGGTCAGCCACCGGGTCATCTTCATGGACCAGGGCCGGATCGTCGAGGACTGCACCAAGGACCAGTTCTTCGACGACCCCGAGGCCCGCACGCCGCGGGCCAAGGAGTTCCTGTCGAAGATCCTGCAGCACTGAGCCGATCCCGCTGCGGCGGTCCGGCCGTGGCCGTCAGCTGACGCTGAACTCGAGCAGTTCGTAGATCAGCAGGCTCGTGCCGCTGGCCGTGCGGGTGGTCTCCTCGCCGCGCACCGAGCGCTTGGCCTGCGGGCAATACCAGTACACCGTGTCGATGTGCGTGTCGCCGGCGCGATGCACGGCCTCGATGCGCCAGGCCGAGAGGCGGCCGGCCGGCGTGTCCACCGATTCCTCGCCGACCACCCTCGCCTCGATGTCGACACGGCGCGGGGCGTAGCCGCCATCCTGCTGTTGACGCGTCGACGCCTGCCAGGACAGCCCGGCGCGCATCGGGAAGCGGAACAGCGCAAATGGCGGATCGAAGCGCACGGCCTCGCCGGGCACGATCTCCCGCGAGACCCGGTTGAACTCGGCGTCGAACTGCTGCCGCAACCACTCCTGGCCGTCCGGGAGCTTGCGGACCCGGATCTCGAAGCCGCCGTCCGCGGCGATGCGGTCCAGCCGATGCTCGAGCACCAACCCCTGGCGCCCCGGCAAGGCGGTGCGGAAGACCCAGCGGTCGCCGAGTCGCGGGGTGGGGCGCGGCACGTCCATCGGCTGCATTGTGCGGCCAGCGCCCCGCGGCGCGCGACCCCCCCGGTGCGAGAATCCCGGCGATGACGGCTGCCCTGACCCTGCTGCGACCCGACGACTGGCACCTGCACGTGCGCGACGGGGCCGCGCTGGCGAGCGTGCTGCCGCATTCGGCGCGGCAGTTCGCGCGCGCGATCATCATGCCGAACCTGCGCCCGCCGGTCACGACGGTCGAGCAGGCGCTCGCCTACCGCGACCGCATCCTGGCGGCGCTGCCGCGCGAGGGGGACGGCTCGGACTTCGAGCCGCTGATGACGCTGTACCTCACCGACAACACGCCGCCGGCCGAGATGCGGCGCGCGCGCGAGGCGGGCATCGTCGCGCTCAAGCTCTATCCGCAAGGCGCCACCACCAACAGCGACGCCGGCGTCAGTGACCTGCGCAAGACCTACGCGACGCTCGAGGCGATGCAGCGCGAGGGGCTGTTGCTGCTGGTGCACGGCGAGGTGACCGACCCCGAGGTCGACCTGTTCGACCGCGAGGCGGTGTTCATCGAGCGGCACCTCGTGCCGCTGCGCCGCGACTTCCCCGGCCTTCGCATCGTCTTCGAGCACCTCACCACGCGTGAAGGCGTGCAGTACGTGCGCGACGCCGACGAGCGCCTGGGCGCCACGATCACGCCGCAGCACCTGCTGTTCAACCGCAACGCGATCTTCCAGGGTGGTCTTCGGCCGCACTACTACTGCCTGCCGGTGCTCAAGGCCGAGGAGCATCGCCGGGCCCTGGTCGAGATCGCCACCTCGGGCCACCCGCGGTTCTTCCTCGGCACCGACAGCGCGCCGCACGCCGCGCACCTGAAGGAGTCGGCGGCTGGCCATGCCGGCTGCTACACCGCGCCGATGGCGCTCGAGCTGTACGCCACGGTCTTCGAGGCGGCCGGCGCGCTGGACCGGCTCGAGGCCTTCGCCAGCCATTACGGCCCCGACTTCTACGGCCTGCCGCGCAACACGGGCACGGTGACCCTGCGCCGCGAGGACTGGGTGATCCCCGACGACTACCCCTTTGCCGAGTCGGCGCGCATCAAGCCGCTGGCGGCCGGCGAGACCCTGCACTGGAAGCTGGCATGAGCGACGACCTTCCCGAGAGCGGCCAGGAGCCGACCGGCTCACGCGTGATGCTGCTGGTCGACGCCGACAACGTGTCGGCCGACGTGATCGAGCAGGCCCTGGCCGACGTGCAGCAGCGCCACGGGGCCGCGCACATCCGCCGGGCCTACTGCACCGCGGAAACGGCAGTCAAGCAGGCGCGCCTGTTCGAGCGGCTGGCCCTGCGCCCGATGGTCAACCTGACCGCCGGCAAGAACGCGAACGACATCGCGCTGGCGGTCGACGCCGTCGACCTGGCGGTGGCCGAGCGGCCGGACGTCGCGGTCATCGTCTCCTCCGACTCGGACTTCGCGCCACTGGCCATCCGCCTGCGCGAGAAGGGCTGCCGGGTGGAGGGCTATGGCCAGGCGGGCAAGACGGCGCGCCACGACAAGCCGGCTTACGACGACTTCTTCGACCTGTCGCATCGCAGGCGACCGGCCGGCGCGACCGCGTCGGAAGCGTCGGCAAGCCCGCGCGGCCGCCGAGCGGCCACCAGCCGGTCCGCGCCGGCTCGCGCCACGCCCGCGCCCTCCGCCGTGCCGCTGGACCTCGACCTCGACCTTGACGAGCCGGCGCCGGCTCCAGCGCCTTCGCCTGCGCCCGCCAGGGCCCGCAGGCCGAAGAAGGCCGGGGACGCGGCGACGGCGGCGGCGGCGGGGGCGCCCGTCCCGGCCGACGTCGAGCAGATCCTCAACGCGGTGCCGAGCCTGCGAGAGGGGCGGGAACTCGAGCTGGGCATCGTCGCCGAGCGCCTGCGCACGGCGGGCCTGCTCGGCAAGAACGCCGCGTCCACCCGCTTGTTCGGCAAGCACAAGGCGCACTTCGTGCTGGTGCCGGCTGGCAAGCCGAACCGGGTGAAATACACCGGCGGCATGGCCTGAGGCCGCCCCGCGGCCCGGGAATCCGCGCCGACCCGCGGCCCCAGGATTGAACTCCGAGCCCCCGGTCTTCGGCGGCCCCGTCCCTATCATTCCGGCGCCCGGGACAGGCGTTGTCCCATCGGAAAGAGAGACATGAAACGCATCGCGTTGTTCGTCGTCACCAACCTGGCCGTGATGCTGGTGCTCGGCATCGTGGTCAACCTGCTCGGCCTGACCGGCTTCATGTCGGCGCAGGGCATCAACCTGGGGCAGCTGCTGGGCTTCTCGCTGGTGCTGGGCTTCGGCGGCGCGATCATCAGCCTGCTGATGAGCAAGCCGATCGCCAAGTGGAGCACCGGCGCGGTCATCATCAACGACTCGCCGGACCGCACCCACCAGTGGATCGTCGAGACCGTGCGGCGCTTTTCCCAGAAGGCCGGCATCGGCATGCCCGAGGTCGCGATCTACGAGGGCCCGCCGAACGCCTTCGCCACCGGCGCATTCAAGAACTCGTCGCTGGTCGCCGTGTCGACGGGCCTGCTGCAGTCGATGACCCGTGAGGAGGTCGAGGCGGTCATCGGCCACGAGGTCGCGCACGTGGCCAACGGCGACATGGTGACGATGACGCTCATCCAGGGCGTGATGAACACCTTCGTCGTGTTCCTGTCGCGGATCGTGGGCTACGTGGTCGACCGCATCGTGCTGCGCAACCAGAGCGACGCCCCGGGGATCGGCTACTACATCACGACCATCGTGATGGACATCCTGCTGGGCGTGCTCGCGGCGATCATCGTCGCCTGGTTCTCGCGCCAGCGCGAGTTTCGCGCCGACCAGGGCGCGGCCGAGCTGATGGGCGACAAGCGCCCGATGATCAACGCGCTGGCGCGCCTGGGCGGCCTCGATCCCGGCGAGATGCCCAAGAGCCTGCAGTCGATGGGCATCAGCTCGCGCCCGAGCGGCCTGATGGCGCTGTTCTCCAGCCACCCGCCGATCGAGGAGCGCATCCGCGCGCTGCAGAGCCAGTGAGCACCGCGGGCTTCCCGGTCCGCCGGGGAGCACGCGTCAACCTGCAGTCCACACGCACGAAGGGCCCGCGAGGGCCCTTCGGCGTTCCAGACGCAGTCTCCGCGCCCGGCTGGGCTCACTTACTTGCACATCTGCTCGAACTGCGCCCGCACCTGGGTCATCTGCTGGACGCAGGCTTCGCGCTGGGCTCCGCTCGTGCCCTTGCAGGCCTGGTCCGGTGTCATCTGGGCCATCTGCGCGGCGGCTTGCTGGCACATCGGCGAGTTCTTCGGCATGCTCACCACGGCGTCCTTCGCGGAGCAGGCGCCGGCATAGGTCATGCGGGCGCGCATCGTCTCCGTCTTGCCGCCCTCGGTCACCACGGTGGAGACCTCATAGACCCGCGGTCCGGCGCGCGTGATCGTCGAGCGCATCGTCGAGGCGTCGGGCGGCGGGCAGGTCGTCTCGATCACGGCGCGGCTGGCCGTGTCCTCCACCAGCTTCTGGCGGCAGCGATCGGCCTGGCCGGGGGTGTCGTCGCCACTCACCGCCTTGGCCGCCGTCTGGCAGATCGTGATCGGGCCCATGCTGCGGGCGATGTCGCCCTTGGCGCCCGGCACCTCGAGGGCCTCCATCCGCCACGACCCCTTGTCGGCCGGGATGCCGGACATGACCTTCGGAACCGGGATGTCCTGGGCGAACGCGACCGCAGCGACGCCGCCGAGGATGGCGCTGCAGGCGAGCAGGCGCAGCTTCATCGAAACCTCCTGTGTGTGATTCGTGTGTGTGGTGCGGGACCGGCGCCGGCCGGAGCCACCGACCTCGCCGCGGCGCCATCCTGCGACGGCCGGCGCACGTCCGCAAGCGCAGCGCTGCACGGCAGGCGCGATAATCGCGGCGTGAAGCGGGCCAGACCGCCGCTGGTGCGAGCGCCGAAAGGCGGCACTGGAGGAAGGTCCGGACTGCACAGGGCGGCGTAGCAGCTAACGGCTGTCCACCGTGAGGTGAGGATCAGAGCCACAGAGACGAGCCGGTTCAGACCGGGGTGAAACGCGGCAATCTCTACGCGCAGCAACACCAAATAGGCCGGCGATGAGGCGGCCCGCGGAGCCGGCGGGTAGGTGGCACCGAGCCGGGTGGGCGACCCCCGGCCCAGACGAATGGCGGTCACGGGCGCGGCGTCGCAAGGCGCCGCGCCCGCACAGAATCCGGCCTATCGGCCCGCTTCACACTGTTCGAGGTCGCCGGCAGGCCGGCGCAGGTTCAGGCCGGCACCACGAGTGCGTGCCGGCTGGTCCAGGCCAGTCCGCTGCCGGTCGGTGCGCGGTCGAGCACCATCGCCACGCCGGGCCGATCGCGCTCGGCGATCCGCCGCCACAGGAAATCGCCTGCGTTGCCGGGATCGCCGTCGACGAACAGCTGCGTGGTGAGCTCGCCGAAGTTGGGGTGGCGCAGCTTCAGATGGATGTGCGGGGTGCGCCCGGGGTAGGGCACCGGCCGGATCGTGCGGAAGCGATAGCGCCCGTCGGCAGCCGTGCGCAGCATCCCGAAGCCCGCGAACCCCGGGTCCCAGCGCCCGGGCTCGAGCGAGACCCGCGGGTGGTGGTAGGCGGCCCGGGCGTCGCACTGCCAGATCTCCACGTCGCACCCATCGACCGGGCGACCCTGGGTGTCGACGACGACGCCGTCGAGCCCGAGCGGCTCGCCCATCGCGGGCTCGTCCCGCGGCGGCTCGCCGCTGGGCGTGCGGGTGCGGGCGACCCGGGTGAGGTCGAAGTCCCAGTCGGTGCCGAAGCGCGTGCGCCACGAGGCGGCCGGGTAGAACGGTCCCTCGGAGACCTCCACCAGCGCGCGGCGCGGCTGCGCAAGCACGGGCGACCCGACCAGCAGGCCGGCGCCGGCACCGGCGAACAGGGTGAGCAGCGTGCGGCGGCAGGGCAGGGCGGTGGTCATCGGTCGGGCAGCAGCGAGGGCGAACGGTTGGGATTGCAGCACGGACCGGCCAACCCCGTTGGACGCCGGGGCGGCGTCCGCGTGCCTGCCACGCCTACACTGCCAACGCCCCCATGAATCCCGACGCCGCCACGCTCTGGCGGGCGCCGCGCTGGGCCCTGGCCGTGCTGCTCGCGTGCCTCGGCATGCTCGGCCCCTTCTCGATCGACACCTACCTGCCCGCGTTCTCGGGCATCGCGACGAGCCTCGGGGCGACGCCGCTGCAGATGCAGCAGACGCTGTCGGCCTATCTGCTCGGCTTTGCCGTGATGAACCTGTTCCACGGGGCCTTGTCCGACAGCTTCGGGCGCCGGCCCGTGGTGCTGATCGGGGTGGCCGCCTTCACCGTCGCGTCGGCCGGCTGCGCACTGGCCGACGATATCGGCACGCTGGTGTTCTGGCGAGCCGTCCAGGGCATGTCGGCGGGGGCCGGCATCGTGGTGTCACGCGCCGTGATCCGCGACATGTTCCCGCCGGCCGACGCGCAGAAGGTCATGTCACAGGTGACGATCTACTTCGGCGTGGCCCCGGCCATCGCGCCGATCATCGGCGGCTGGCTGTTCGTGCATGCCGATTGGCACGCGATCTTCTGGTTCCTGACGGCGGTGGGGGCACTGCTGTTCGCGGCGAACTGGAGGCTGCTGCCGGAGACGCTGCACGACACCGCGCGCCAGCCGTTCAACGTCGGCCACCTGATGCGCGGGTACTGGCAGCTCGGCGCGAGCGCGCGGTTCCTGACGCTGGCGCTGGCCAGCGGGATCCCCTTCAACGGCATGTTCCTGTACGTGCTGTCCGCGCCGGTCTTCCTCGGCGAGCACCTGGCCCTCGGGCCGACCGAGTTCTTCTGGTTCTTCGTGCTGACCATCGCCGGCATCATGGGCGGCGCCTGGCTCAGCGGGCGCCTGGCCGGGCGCATCAAGCCGCGCCACCAGATCCGCCACGGCTTCGTGATCATGCTGGTGGTGTCGCTGCTGAACGTAGGGCTCAACCTGCTGCTCGAGCCGTCCGCGTGGTGGGCCCTGTGGCCGATCGCCGGCTTCGCGTTCGGCTGGGCCCTGATGGTGCCGGTGGTCACGCTGCTGGTGCTCGACCTCGCGCCAGAGCGTCGCGGCATGGCCTCGAGCCTGCAGATGTTCATCGGCAGCGCCGCCAACGCGATCGTCGCCGGCATGATCGCGCCACTGGTCATGCACTCGACGGTGGCGCTGGCGCTGACCTCGCTGGCGATGCTGGGCGTCGGCCTGGGCGCCTGGCTGTGGGTCAAGCCGCGGCTGCCAGCGTGAGGGCAGGCGCTGGCGCGGGCGTTGCGCGGTGGTGCCGCCAAGCGGCCTCGACCACCTCGATCATCCGCTCGGTGACGCGGTCGCCGAATGCCCACTCGGCGGTCACCTCATAGGCCTGCCGAGCGACGCGGCGCCGCCCCGCATCGTCCGACAGCGCCCGTTCGCAGACCTCGGCCAGGTCACTCGAGTCCCAGGCGATGGGGTAGTAGGTCTCGTTGGCGACGTAGATGTCGGGGTCCGTGACGCAGTGCGACATGTCGGGCTTCACCATCGCAACCCCGGAGAGCACCACTTCGAAGTCGCGGTCACAGACCTCGCCCCAGGAGAACGGCGAGATCGCGAGCTTCGAGGACGACAGCTCGCGGCGGAACTGCATGTGTGAGATGGCCCGAGCCGCGCCGGCGACGTTGACCACGCGGTGTCGCCCCTCGAGCGCCTTGAGGGCTTCGTGCACTTCCAGGCGATGGATCGGCTGCCAGGTGCCGAGGTCGGCCTTCGGGGCAAGGCTGACCCGGTAGAACACATCGATGGACGGCAGGAACGGACGCGTCGCCTTGAGGTAAAGCCGCTTGAGCCGGTTACCGGGGGACACCAGGTGGCTGCCCAGCCCGACGTTCCAGCCGACCATCAGCTTCGATAGGTGTTCCCGCCCCGGCAGAACCGAGCCGAACCTCCATCCGTTGAAATGCATCCCCCGTTGGCGGGCAACGAAGTCGGCCGGCATGAAGCCGGTCAGGCTGTCGGTCAGGTAGGCCTCGCGGTCCCGCAGCAGCTGCTTCTTCAGGTACAGGTCGACATGCGGCACGATGTCGAGGAAAGGCGAACTGGTCTGGTCGAACCAGTCGAAGTACACGATCGGCCCGCGGAACCCCTCGCGCACGCGACGAACCGCGTCCAGCGTGGCCGCTGCCGTCTCTCGCCACGACGTCAGCAGCATGAGCATGTCGGCCGGATGCGCGACGGCCGCGTTGACGGCGGCATCGAGCGTCGTGCAGTCCGTGCGATGCATCTGGAGGCCGGCGCGACGGCGCAGGGCGTCGGCCCGCTTCCACAGCGGGTCGAGCGTCCAGTCGATCACGATCTCCGGGACCGGGGTCTGGGTAACGACGTGGAGGCGGAGCATGCAGGAGGGCGGGACGGGGGGCCTGGGCCGTTCTCCGGCA
Organism: Ideonella sp.; assembly: GCA_025458335.1. Classification (GTDB taxonomy): domain Bacteria; phylum Pseudomonadota; class Gammaproteobacteria; order Burkholderiales; family Burkholderiaceae_C; genus JAIYCR01. Next base: position 9,329 of record JALOSQ010000025.1, on the reverse strand, counting down.
GTCTAGGAGTCGCTTGACACCCGCGCATCGACAAATGCACGCTTTCCCCGCGACGTTGAGATCCGTTGTGCCGCCCGCGACCGATTCCTGTTTCAGTCCGTCACGTTCTGGCCGGCCGGAGCGGGCATCGGACGATGCGAGACTCCGAGCCATGAATCCCGAGACCCTCGTGTCCGCGGTGTCGCCGGCGCTGGGACCCGTTGGCCGATTCGCCTCCCCGGCGCGCATGCGGGGGTGCGCCGCGATTGTCGTCGGCGTGACGCTCGTGGCGGTGACGGCCAGTCTGCCAGCCGCGCCTGCCACGCCTGCCGCGGCGCCCGTGGTGGCGCCGGGTGTCGGCGGGCTGTCGGCGATCGAGACCCGCCGGGCCGATCATCGGGCCCAGCTCTGCTCCTCGGCCAATGCCGTCGGCGTGGGGCTGCGTGGCGAGTACTTTGCAAGTGCCGACTTCAAGGGCCCGATCCTGCTGTCCCGCATCGACACCGTGGTCGACTTCGACACGTCCCTCGACTGGCCTGCCGATCGGAAGGGCAAGACCCCGAGATCCGTCCGCTGGAGCGGCTGGGTGAAGGCACCGCTGGCGGGCCGCTACACGTTCCACGTCCAGCCGGCGAACGCCGCGGTGACCGTCGCCAATCGTGTATTGACTGGGGCCGCCGCCGACGGGCCGCCGGTGATCGAGATGGCGGCGGGGCGGTTCTATCCCATCACCGTCGAACTCGCCCGACCGCTGCGTGCCGGCGAGGTCGCGCGGCTGGAGTGGACCGCGCCGCACGGCGCGCGATTCGTGATCCCGCGCCAATCCCTGTTCATGCCGACGGAGACCGTGCAGGCGAACAACTCGGCGCGGCGCTGAGCGACCCGCCGGTTTTCCGGCGCGTCCCTCAGTTCGGTTCGCCGCCGAGATGACGACCGTCGCCGAGGTTGCCGCCGCCGCAGTCGAGGCCGCGCTGCAGGCAGTTGCGCGTCCAGGCCTCCGCGACGTCCGGCTTCCAGCCGTTGAACCAGTCGGCGTGCAGGCTGTACCCACCCGGATAGGCGGTGGAGTAGGCGTCGCTGCTCAGGCGCCATGCGCGCGGATCGTCTCCGGGTCGCACGCGGTAGTAGACGTGCATGCTGATCTGAGGCAGCGCCACCGGGTGGGACGCCGGGCACCGGCCGCCGTTGCGGGCGTAGTCGCGGTAGGCCATGTGGCTCATGTGATCCGGGCTGTCGAGGTTGCGCCCGTCCCAGCACTCGGGAAAGCCGATGTTCATCATCACGATGTCCCCGACCGCGCAGTTCGGGATGCTGGAGTGCTCGCCCGGCACCGACTTGTCGTGGCACGACCAGTTGCGGTAGCTGAGGTCGGCCCAGGTCTGGGGTCCGCGGGCCGAGGAATCGCCCGCGATCATTCGCAGGCCGGCCGGAATGACCTGGATCTCGCGATGCGGGATCGCGCTGTGCCCGGTCTTGTAGTAGATCGGCGAGTCCATCGGCACGAGGGGCGTACCGGTCCGGGTATCGATGACCGCCGGCACCCAGTAGGCGGATCGGTTGGCCGTCCCGCCGCGGCACGTCGAGTTCCCGGTCGTCGCGATGCTCTGGGACGTGGATCGCCCGTTCGCCCCGGTGTTGCCGAAGTAGACGTGCAGGTGCGTGCTACCGATCTGGCCCGGGAACACGATCGCGTCGTCGAAGTTCATGTGGCTCGGACTGCACAGCGTCCGGAACGCACCGGCGTCGCCGAGCCCGGGCGCACCTGCGGCGTAGTAGAGCTCGGCAGACTGACCGGCCTGAGGGGCCATCAGGCGCGCCGTGTCGACCGTGGGTGGCGGGCCAGGGTCGGCCACGACCTGCGACGGGGGCATGGCCGGGGCAGCGGTGCTCGTCGAACTGCCGGCGTTGACGTAGCAGGCCTTCTCGACGCCCGGCACAGGGTCGCCGAACACGCGGTTGCCCTGACGGCAGTCGAAGGGCCCGCTGATCTGACGTACGAAGAATCGGCCCTGCGCGCCGTACGCGACCAATGCACTGCCATCGAAACTGCAGATCGGGTTGACCCACTCCCCGGCGCAACGCCGGTAATCGGAGGGAAGGCTAGACAGTTCAGCGCGCCCGTCGGCACTGGGAGGCAGGGGCGCCAGGGTGCCCGGATCCGGTTGAAGGGCCTGAGCCGGGTCGGCCGAGCCGCCACCCTGCCCGCCGCAGGCCGTCATGCCGAGGAGCAGTGCAAGGGCGAGAAACGTCGAACGAGAGGCCATGGAGGGTCGGGAGTCGGAATGCCACTGCGGTGGGCAGCTGCGCGAAGGACGCCGGGATGACTGGGTCAAACCCTAGGCCTGGATTCTCGGTGGCCATGGGCGCGCGCAGCAACCTGTGTCGGAAATCGAGCCCAGGCAACAGGGGGCAACAGCCCCCCGATCCGAGGGGGTTCAACTGCGCCGGCGTGGGCCGGATGCGCTCGCGAACGGGTCGTGCGGGCCGCGACGGACCATCTGGGCGTATCCGACCCCGAGGCCGGCAAGGCTCCAGAAGACCAGCGGAATCGCCAGGATCGGGCTCACGGTCACGATGATGACCATCATCCCCGCGAGCGCGGCCAGGAGGGCGCGGCCCAGCACGTGCAGGTCGCTGTCGCCGTCGCGGATGGACCTCAGGCTGCGGACGACCCCGGCGATCGCGAGCACGAACACTCCGGTGAACAGCGCGAGGCCGACGGCGCCGCTTCGCAGCGCGACCGCGAGGTAGGTGTTGACGATGTCGATGATGCCTTCGCCTTGACGGAGGCTCTCCATGGTCGGGTTCAGCTTGGCATGGAAGGAGCCGAACACCGGGTGCTGCCAGAACACCTGCATCGAGACGTCGAACAGCCGCTGTCGGTACGTGACGTTGAAGGAGTCCACGGTGCCGATGAAGGGCAGCAGGTCGATGAACTGCCGGCCGACCCCGGTCGACAGCATCACCGCCACCGCGACGACCGCCCCCGCGCCGATCTTGGCGGCGCGGGTCAACCGATCCGGCCCGGTCAGCGCGAACACCGCCAGCGCGACCACCGCCCCGAGCCACGGTCCGCGCGACAAGGACGCGACCAGGCCGACGCACAACGTCAGGGCCGCCAGCCGCCACGCCATGGACGGCAGGGACGTCGGCTTGGGCGCGAGCGCAGGCCGTCCGGGCACGTAGGAGGACGGCCGCACGAAAGACAGCAGTGCCAGCGGCAGCGCGATGAACACGCCCACGAGGGCGGGCCCGAAGCGCCCGCCGAAGGTCGAGCTCGACATCGTCGCGGGCAGCGTGGAGCGCACGACCCTCGGTTGGGACATGGCGGGCCGCAGGAAGGCCAGCAGGCACAGGGAGATCACCATGAGGTAGCCCAGGGCGATGGAGTGCCCGGTGCTGGCCTGTGCCCGCAGCCAGCCTCCGGCGCCGCGCCCGAGGTAGTTGCTGTAGGCCCAATCGACATCAAGCGCATAGCGCAGGGCGTGGAACAGCAGCCAGCCACGCATCGACTCGAACGCCGCGATGACCGCGAGCACCATGCACATCACGCCCATGGCCACGGCGACCTCTCGGAACGCCTGCAGGTTGCGCACCGAGCGGCTCGCGACGTAGTAGGGCAGGAAGACGTCGAGAAAAGGCAGGAAGGCCCCCTCGCGCAGCGTGTTGGTGACGCTGTCCGGGCCGATTTGCGTCACGAAGTTGAGGGCGAGGTATGCCAGCAGCAGGCGGTCGGGCCACAAGCGGCCGAAAGGCTCGGAGTTCGCGTGGGTGCGCAGCACCAGCCAGGCCGGAAGCAGCACGCACAGGGCCACCAGGCGTGGTGGATCGAGGAAGAAGAGGTAGTTCAGCCCGAGGAAGCCGGGGATCTCGACCCGGTAGGGGGGCACGCTGAGGATCACCACCAGGAACAGCACGAGCGGGTTCCGGTCGCCTCGCCGGAACCACAGGAGAATCAGGGCGAGCAGGCCGAAGAAGACCCAGACCTGTCCGGACAGGAAGGCCGCGAGCGTCGTGGCCAGCCACAGGTTCCGGCGCCTCGCGATCTCCTCGGGCGGCACCGGAAGCCCGGCCCGCTGCGCGGCCGCAGCCAGGAAGACCGCGGTGCCGAGCACCAAGACGACGAGTAGCGCCCGCAGGTGTTCGGGCATGGGGAATCAGCGCGCGTCGGGACCGTCGGCCGTCTGGGGCACGTCGTTGAGCACCGAGCCGACCACGGCGACGCCCGCGTCCGACAGGCCGCGCACGAGGTCGTTGTAGGCCGGCAGGCGCGTCTGGCCGCTGCGCGCGACGGCGAGCGCGGCGCCGCTGCGCATCGCGATGATCGCGGCGTCGTCGCCCACCGACAGCGCCGGGGTATCGACCAGCACCACGTCGTACGACTGGCGGGCATGCGCGAGGAGCGCGGGCAGCAGCGGACGGCTCAGCAGTTCGAGCGGATTCGGCGGCACCGGGCCGGCCGGCATGACCGTCAGGCCAAGCAGGTCGGGGATGCGCACGACGACTTCGGTCTGGGCACGTCCGGAGAGCACCGTGGAGAGCCCGACCTGGTTCTCGAGGCGGAACAACTCGTGCTGCCGCGGGTTCCGCATGTTCGCGTCGATCAGCAACGTACGCTGGCCGAGCTGCGAGAAAACGACCGCCAGGTTGGACGCGAGGTAGCTGCGACCCTCTCGCCGGTCGGTCCCGACGATCGTCAGGACCTGCCGCTGGTCACCTCGGTCGAACCAGCGCAGCATCAACTGGCTGCGGATGGCCACCAGCTGGTCGACGCATGAGCTGAACGGCTGATAGGCCGCGACGACTTGCTCGCTGACGGGGCGGTTGGTCGCATCCGAAGGGAGATAGGCGTAGTCGAACTGGCGGGCCAATGCGAACTGGACGTCCGACTCCGAGACGATGCCCAGACGGATCGCAGCCTCGCCGAACCGCAGCCCGTGCTCGCGCTGGTAGTGCAGCACGCGGTCGATGTCGGCCTCGGACACCAACCCGGCGTCGACGAGCATCGCACCAATCGTGCGATTGATGCGGCGGACTTCCTGGAGGGGAGAGGAAGACATCTTCATGAATCACTACCCGAGCTCGAGCCTGCCATGGGCAGGAGCTTCTTCTGGTACGGCGCGGCGAGCGCGAACTGCCGGAAGGCAGGAACCTTCGCGTCGGGGTTGCGCAGCACGCCGATCACCGGCACGCCGTCGGTGCTCGCCAGGTCCTCGATGCCGCGAACCCGCGGATCGAGCGCCTCGAAGAACACCGCGAGGCCCAGGCCGGCCACGATGCCGGCGAAGACGGCCGCGGCCATCGCGGCGGGGACCTTGGAGTTGGGCGTCAGGGGCTCGACCGCCGGGCTCAGCACCCGCGCGTTGGCCTGCTGGTTGGCGCTCTGGAGGCTGAGTTCGCTCATGCGCGTGCGGGCGTTCTCGTAGGCGCGCTGGGCGTTCTCGACGTCCTTGATCAGCACGGCGATCTCGTCGCGCGCGCCGCGCATCGACAGCACCCGGGCGCGTTGCGCCTCGACCATCTGCTCGAGCTCGGCCACCATGCGCGCCTGGGCGCGGCTGGCCGCCGCGGTGCTGCCCGATACCCGCCTCGACTCGTTGGCGATCTGCCGGCGCAGCTCGCCGATCTGGGCCTCCAGGCCGACGCGCTGAGGGTGGTTCGTGCCGACGATGTTGCTGATCTCGCTCAGCCGGGCCTCGGCACGTGCCAACTCTGCCTTGAGGCCGGCGACGACCGGACTGGCCTGCACGTCGAGCCCCGCCTCACCGCCGCTGTACGTCGCGCGGCCAGACGCCTCGGCCCGCGCGGCCTGCGCGGCCGCGAGCTGGCCGGTCAGCGAGTTCAGGCGGGCGATCTCCTCGTCGACGCGCTCTTCCTGGCCGACGATTCGGCGCTCTTGCTGGAACTTCGACAGACGGGCCTGCGCCCGCTCGAGGTCCGCGCGCAGCACGGATGCCTGCTGCTCGAACCACACGGCGTACTGGCGGGCCGGCGCCACCCGAAGCTCGACCGAGATGTCGAGATAGGCCTGCGCGATGGCATTGGCCGCGCCGGCCGCCATCTGAGCACTGTCGGACGAGTACGAGACGGTGATCAGGTTGCTGCTGCGACTCGGCTCGACCTTCATCGCGCGCTGCAGTTCCGCTGCGGCAAAGGCCTCGAACGTGCCCTTGCCCTTGCCCACCTCGCGCCAGCGAGCGACGGCCTTCTCGTCGGTCTCGAGCTCGAGCAGCTTGACCGCCCGCTCGGCCACGCGTTCGCTGCGGATGATCTCGATCTGCGTGTTGATGTCCACGCCGGGCTGCCAGACGTTGCCGAGGGTCGGGTCCGGCTTGGTGTCGAACACCAGGGTCACTTCCGACACGAAGCGCTTGGGCAGCAGCAGGTAGGCCGCCGCGACCCCGATGCCGGCCACCAGCAGGAACGTCCAGAGGACCAACCACCGGCGGGCCCAGACCACGCGTACGTACTGGAAGTAGTTCATCGCTCGGTCCTTCGCCCGTTCAGAACAGGCTCTCGCGCACGTAGATCACGTCGCCATCGCGCAGCGGGTCGTCCATCGAAGGCTGCGTGATGGCCATCTTCCCGTCGGCGGCGCGCCGGTGCAGCCGCATGCCGCGCTCCGTGCCGCGCTGCGTGAGACCGCCGCCGCTGGCCAGGGCCTGAAGCACCGTCATGTCGCGTTCCAGGCGCAGCACGCCGGGGCGCTGCACCTCGCCGTAGATGTAGATGGTCGGGCTGCGGTCGACGTAGACGACGTCGCCGTTCTGGATGAACAGCTCCTGCGGCGGCGTCTTGCTCGCAAAGGAGCGGCCGAGATCGATCTCGCTGCGGAACGGCTGGCCGTTCCGGGTGCCGACCACGGTGATCACGTCGGCGCCGCCCGGGGCCACGCCGCCTGCCGTCGCCAGCATGTCCGTCAGCCGGACCTGTGCGGTCTCGAGCGGGTAGCGGCCGGGACGGTTCACCAGGCCGAGCACGGACACCAGGTTGCTGCGGATCTGAGAGACCAGCAGCGACACCTGGGGTTGCTTGACGAAGTTGCCGGTGCGCAGGGCATCGGCGATGCGCTGCTCCGCCTGGCTGGAGGTCAGGCCGATGACCTGGACCGTCCCGATCAGCGGGAAGACGATCGCGCCGGACTCGGAGATCCGAACCTCGACGCCGAGGTCGGGGTTCTGGAACACGGTGACGCGGACCACGTCGCCGACACCCAGGCGGTAGTCCGCCCCGGCACCGGATGCGATCGATCCGGTCGCGACGGCAGGCGCCGGACCGGCGGTGGCCGCCGTTCGGGTGGTGGTCTGGGCCCAGGCCGTGGGCGCGGCGACGATCGCCGCCAGTGCCAGGGTGGCCCCCAGCCAGGCCCGGCGGGCATGGCCGGAAATGCTTCGCGTCACGAACATCCTCTGTTCCCCTGCGTCTCGGTGGTCTCGATGTGCGGGGCACGGCACTGGCGCACGCCGAGCCCCTCGCGCAAACCCGGATTCTGGGCCAGCGGGCGGCCAGGGCCGGGTTGCCGGCGTGCGTTTGGCCTCCGCCCATGCAAACCATCACGCCGTACCCCTCATCGAGGGGCGTCAAGGTCGTTACGAGCAACGGCGGGACGACGTCAAGGCGTGATTTGTCACAGAACGTTGCGGTCCTGGGGGGGTGCGGCACTTGCGGGCCCGCGTGCCCGAGGCTCCCGCATGGCCGGATCGCACGCCGCCCCCGCGAATGCAGGCGATCGATCACGGGGGCGCTCGTGGCGTGAGTCTGTTCACGGCGCTTGACACGGGCCGCGGTCTACAGTGCCTTTCCTTGTCCCGATCACCCCGGCGACAGGAGGCCCCACCCACCGAAAACGGTAGCGCGGCCTCGCCAACCAGGACGACAACGTGACCAGAACGAATCCCCTGCGCTCTGACCTGCCCAGCCCCATGTCGCTTCGTGCGCTGCTGGCTGCCCTGGCCGTCGCCGGCCTGGTAGCGGGTTGCGGTGGCGGCAGCGAAGAGGCCGGCCGGGCCGACGCCTCGGGCTCCCGGGCCAAGGCCGCAGCGGCAACGCCGTCGAGCTTCGCGCAGGGCAGCTGGTCGACCGTCACGCCATCGCCCGACCCCGACGGGGTCGATCCGAGCGGCGGGGTGGTGGTGCCCGGCACGCCCCCGACCGACCGGCCGACCCCGACCGACCCGCCCGGCGTGTCGACCCCCGTGGCCGCCGCCAACCTGCCCGATGGTCGTGTCCTGCTGTGGGCGGCCGACGGGCGATTCAGTTTCGACGCCAACATCACGGGCAACACGTGGTCGGGCGTGTACGACCCGGGCACGAACCTGATCACGCCGTTCAACGCGACGGCGACCGGCCACAACATGTTCTGCCCGGGCACCACGAACCTGCCCGACGGGCGGCTCCTGATCAGCGGCGGCATCGATTCCAAGAAGACCACGATCTACGACGCGACGGCGGCGCCGGGCGTCAACGACGCGGCACGCTGGTCGTCCAGCGGGCTGATGAACATCGCCCGTGCGTACCAGGCCAACACCCTGCTGGCCGACGGCTCGATCCTGACGCTCGGCGGATCATGGGATGGCAACGGGGTGGTGATCGCCACGCCGAAGAACGGCGAGAAGTGGGATCCCGTCACCGGCCAGTGGACCCTGCTGCGCGGCCTGCTGGCCGCGCCGATGGTCGGCGACGACCCCGAGGACGCCTTGCGTGGCGGCGCCTACCGCGGCGACAACCACATGTGGCTGATCCCGACCGGGTGGGGCAACGTGCTGCACGCCGGCCCGGCGCCCAACATGAACTGGATCGACACGCGCGGCGAAGGCGCCAGCGTGCCGGCCGGCACGCGCGGCGACGACACCTACAGCATCGCCGGCACCACGGTGATGTACGCGCCCGGCCGCATCCTGAAGGCGGGCGGCGCCGGCGCGTACGACTACACCAAGTCGCCGGGCGGCACCGCGTACGACGCGAACAACCGCGCGTACATCATCGACACCAACACGCTGACCACCGACGGCTCGCCCACGGTCACCGTGACCGGCAACCCGGGCATGACCGCGTCGCGCGTGTTCCACAACGCAGTGGTGCTGCCGAACGGTCAGGTGTTCATCGTCGGCGGTCAGGAGCGCGCCCTGCTGTTCAACGACGCCGGTGCGCGACTCGAGGCCGAGATCTGGGATCCGGACACCGGCCAGTTCACCGCGGTCGGCGCCGCGATGACCATCCCTCGCAACTACCACAGCGTGGCCATCCTGCTGCCGGACGCGCGCGTGCTCGTGGGCGGTGGTGGCCTGGGCGGCGCGGGTCCGTTCAACCACGCCAACCTCGAGATCTTCACGCCGCACTACCTGCTCGAC
>JALOSQ010000237.1 GCA_025458335.1 Ideonella sp. | reverse complement strand
CGCCAAGATGAAGGACGAGATCGCCACGGTGCGCAAGGAGCTCGCGGCGCTCAAGGGCAAGCTCGCCTCCGCGCAGGGCGACGAGCTGCTGGCGCAGGCGGTCGACGTGAAAGACCTCAAGGTGCTCGCTGCGACGCTCGAGGGCGCCGACGCGAAGACCCTGCGCGAGACGATGGACAAGCTCAAGGACAAGCTCAAGACCGCCGCCATCGTGCTGGCCGCGGTCGACGGCGGCAAGGTGCAGCTGGCCGCCGGCGTGACCGCCGACGCCACCGGCCGCGTCAAGGCCGGCGAGCTGGTGAACTTCGTCGCGCAGCAGGTCGGCGGCAAGGGCGGCGGCAAGCCCGACATGGCGATGGCTGGCGGCACCGATGCGGCCGCGCTGCCCAAGGCGCTGGCCAGCGTGGCGGCGTGGGTGGGCGAGCGGGCCTGACGCGGGGTCGGGACATGTCTGCCTCTTCCCACCGGGTCGCCAGTCGACGCGGCCCCTTGCGTGCGAGGGCATGGCGCCTGGCGGCGCTTTGCCTGATGGTCGCCGGCGGCGCTGCCGCGGCGCAAACGGGCACGACCTTGCCGGCGGGGGCGCCCCCCGCACGTTCCCCGGCCCCCGCGGCGCCCTGGCCGTCGGCCGGCGCGGCCGAACTCACGCGAGGCACCGCGTCGACCTCGGCGGTTCGCTCGGCGGGCGAGACGCCGGGATTCGGCGAGGCGCCAGCCGCGTTCACGCCGCAGGCGGTGGTGGGGCTGTTCGTGCAAGGCTGCCTGGCCCACGATGGTGAACTGCAGCGAGTGGTCGACTGGGCCATCTCCGCGGGCCTCGAGCCGCTGGACCCCACGGTTCCGGCGCTGCAGGCGCTGCTCGAGGGCCGCGACGGTGCGGTGCTGGCGGTTCCGGGCACCGGGGCCCGGGTGATGATCGCCGCGGCAAGCGACCAGCACTGCATGGTCTGGGCCGAGCAGGCCTCGGGGCCGGGCGTGCGGCTGGCCCTCCTGCAGGCGCTGGGCGAGCGGGAGAGCCGGGGCGCTCGGGTGGCCGTCGAACTCGACCGACAGGTCGAGCGGGCCGGCGCATGGCGCCAGCAGACCCAGTGGCGCTACCGCAGGGTCGGAGGCACGGATCACCTGATCGGCGCGGTCACCACGCTGGCCGAACGCCCCGCGGCGCAGGTGCTGCGGTTCGCCCCGCCCGCGCCGAGCCTGGGCACGGCGCCCGACGGCACGCCGATCCGCTGACCCGAGTCCCGGCGTCGGCAGCCGGGGGCGTGGCGGACTTCAGGCACCATGGCGGCCGTGCGACGCCCGACCGATCCCCCTGACAACACCGAGACCGAGCTGGATGCGCTCGAGGACTGTTGTCGCCGCCTCGCCGGCTTCCGGGCCGGGGTCAGCGTGGAGTGGGCCGACGGATTCCTCACGGCACTGGCCGCCGGGCCGCGGCGCATCGACACGCCGCAGGCCCTGTCGGCGATGTTCGGCGACGACTTCGCGCGCTGCTTCGCCGACCCGGACGACCACGCGAAGGCGGTCGACGCAATCGAGGCGCGCCTCGCGGTGCTGCGGCGCCAGCTCGATGCGGAGGTCCTGCTCGACGAGCCCGATCAGCTGCGGCTCGCGCCGATCCTGCTCCAGCCGGCGGACGCACCCGGTGCGGCGCCCGGCCCTGCCGAGCGCGACGACGGCGTCGAATGGGCATCGGGCTTCCTCGACGCGGTGCAGGCCTTTCCGGACGACTGGCCCGAGCCCGACCGCGACACGGACGACGGTCGGATGGCGCTCGACGCCTTGGCGTCGATCACGGCGCTGACGCTCGAGCCCGACGCTCTGGCGGCCGACCTCGCCGAGCGACGGCCCGAGCGGACGCTGTCGCGCGATGAACTCGTGGACGAGGCGTGCTGGGCGGCGCAGGACCTGCGCCTGTACTGGATCGACCATGCGCCACGGCCGGCGACGATCCGACTCGCGCCGCAGCCCGGCCGCAACGACCCGTGCCCCTGCGGGAGTGGACGCAAGTTCAAGAAGTGCTGCGGGGCGGCGTCGGCCTGACGCGGCCGCGGGCGTCAGGGCCGGTGCGCGCCGTGGTGCGAGCGGTCGCTGACGCCGTGGCGAGCGTTCACGCGTAGGTCAGCGCGCGCGCCTTGCCCCAGAACACGCGGTACGACCAGATCGTGTAGCCCACGATCGTCGGCACGGTGATCGCGCAGCCGATGGCGATGACGGCCAGCGACTCGGTGGCGCTGGCGGCCTCCCAGATCGTCAGGCGGTCGATCACCACGTACGGGAACAGGCTGTAGGCCAGTCCGACCGCCCCCAGCACGAACACCGTGACGATCAGCACGAAGGGCATCCAGCACCAGCGCCCGTCGCTGCCCGGCGTGCCGAACTCGGCGACGCGCCGGGAGTTCAGCACGGCGCGCAGGGCCACCAGCGAGGCCAGGGTGACCAGCGGGATCGGCATCAGCGCGATGAACGCGGGCATCGAGAACCAGCGCTCGCGCACCGTCTCGCTGACCACGGGTGTCGCGATCGAGATCAGGCCCATGCCGATCACCACCGGCGGCCAGGCGATCTTGGCCCACCGCACCGCGAGCCGCTGCAGGTCGCCCTCGGTCTTCATGATCAGCCAGGTCGCGCCCAGCAGCACGTAGGCGGCGGGCAGCAGCAGCGCGATCACGCCGGCGAACAGCGTATAGGCCCAGCCGGTCTCGAAGCCGGTGATGTATCGGCCCAGCATCCAGCCCTGGCTCGCCGCGGCGATCCCCGAACCGGCGAAGAACGCGAAGTTCCACAGCGGCTTGCGGTGCGCCTCGGCCTTGACGCGGAAGTCGAAGGCCACGCCGCGCAGGATCAGGCCGACCAGCATCAACGCCACCGGCAGGTACAAGGCGGTGAGCACCATGCCGTGCGCCTGCGGGAAGGCGATCAGCAGGATGCCGACGCCCAGCACCAGCCAGGTCTCGTTGGCATCCCAGAACGGCCCGATGCTGGCGATCATCGTGTCCTTCTGGGCGTCGTTCGCGCGGTGCAGCAGCATGCCGACGCCCAGGTCGTAGCCGTCGAGCACGACATAGGCGAGCATCGCCACGCCCATCAGCCCGAGGAAGACGACGGGCAGCGTGGTGTCCCAGTTCACGAGGCGGCTCCAGGCGTCGGCGCGCGGCCGGTGGCCACGCCGGCGGGCCCGGTTGTCGGCCCAGGCGTCGGCAGCTCGACCGGCTTCTCGGCCAGGTGGCGCAGCACGCCGACGTAGGCCACGAGCAGGGCCAGGTACACGGTCACGTAGAGCGTGAGCGTGAGCGCGATCATGGGGGACGGCACCGACGACGCGAGTTCGTCGACGCGCAGCAGGCCGTACACCATGTACGGCTGGCGGCCGATCTCCGTCACGTACCAGCCGGCCACCGTGGCCACCCAGCCCGAGAAGGTCATGCCCGCCATCGTCCAAAGCAGCGGCCGTGGCAGTCGCTCGACCGCCCAGCCGCGCCGCTTCAGCAGCCACAGGCCGATCCAGCTCACCGCGAGCATCAACAGGCCGACCCCCACCATGATCCGGAACGCGAAGAACACCGGCGCCACGGGCGGGTGCGAGCCCTTGAACTCGTCGAGGCCACGGATCTCGCCCTGCAGGTCGTGCTTGAGGATCAGGCTCGCGCCGTAGGGAATGCCGATCTCCAGGCGGTTCTCGCGCGCGTCCTCGTCGGGCACGGCGAACAGCAGCAGCGGCGCGCCGCGTTGTGTCTGCCAGATCCCTTCCATCGCCGCGACCTTGGCGGGCTGGTGCTCCAGCGTGTTCAGGCCGTGCAGGTCGCCGGCCAGGATCTGCAGCGGGATCAGCACCGCGCCGAGCGTGAGCCCGGTGCGCAGCGACTTCGGGGTCGAGGGGTTGGCCTTGCGCTTGAGCAGCTGCCAGGCCGCGACGCCCGCCACCAGGAAGGCCATGGTCAGGCCGCTGGCCAGCAGCGTGTGCACCAGCCGGTACGGGAAGCTCGGGTTGAAGACCACCTGCAGCCAGCTGGTGACGAAGAACTCGCCGTCGCGGATCTCGAAGCCGGCCGGCGTGTGCATCCACGAGTTGAGGCTGAGGATCCAGAACGCGC
>JALOSQ010000236.1 GCA_025458335.1 Ideonella sp. | reverse complement strand
TCGTTCTTCCAGGTGCCGTAGTCCTGGTGCCACTGCCAGACGTCGCCCTCGAAGGCCATCTTGCCGTTGATCTTGAACTGGTGCATGTAGAGCCGCTCGCCGAACAGCTGCTCGACCGGCTCGAGCATGCGCGGATGGCGCGCAAGGCGCGCGAACACCGGCGAGACGAGGTGCGCCGCGAAGTTGGTCCGCACCGCGTCCGACCCCTTCTCGCGCACGTTCCACGCGGCCCGCTCGGCGTACAGACGAGGCACCTCGTCGGTCATGCGCCGCACCTCGTCGGGCGTGAACAGGCCGGGGAAGAACAGATAGCCGTCGCGGTCGAACTGCTCGACTTGCGTGGGGGTGAGCTTCATGGGGCCTCCGGAATCGATGGCGGGCGCCGCGCGTGCGGGCGGCGGGGTCTCGGGACGGGTCTCAGGTCGCCGGCGGTTCGGCCTCGAGCCGGCGCGCAAGGTGAAGGGCGGCACGGTCGCCGTGCGCGAGCATCAGTTGCGCTGCGGCCTCGGCGTCCCCGGACTCGATCGCGCGGGCGATCGCCTCGTGCTCGTCCCATACCGACGCCCGCAGGGAGGAGGTCTGCAGCACGGCCCCCATCGCGCGGCGGATGTGGCGCCAGTGCTGCTGCGCCGTCTGGGCCAGCAGCGGGTTGGCCGCGGCGGCATAGATGGCATTGTGGAAGGCCAGGTCGGCCTCGATCATGGCGTAGACGCTGCGGCCGCGGGCCGCCTTGCGCCCCGTCTCGATCAGGCGGGGTTCGATGACCGGGGCCGCCGCAGCCACGGCGGGCGCCGGGCGCCGGGTGTCGGCCGCACGCCGGGCCGCCACGCGCCGCGCGGCCAGGCGCGCCGCCTGCGCGTCGAGCGCGCTGCGCACGGCGTACACCTCCTCGATCCAGCGCGCGTCCAGCGGCGCCACCTGCACGCCGCGGCCGGGCGCGTCCTCGACAAAGCGGTCGGCCTTGAGCAGGCGCAGCGCCTGCAGCACGGGCTGGCGCGAGACGGCCAGCTTGGCGGCGATCTCCTCCTGGGTGAGCCGCTGCCCCGGGGCCAGCGTGCCCTCGCTGATCGCATCGCGCAACGCGCTGTAGGCCCGGTCGACGAGGTCGGGCGGCGGGTCGAGCTGGGCGAGTCCTTGGGGCATGGGGGACACCGGGCGACGGATCGATCCGGCAAATGTAGTCTGTATACGGAACACGGCGACCAGGGGAGACCCTCGCCGGGCGTGCTCGCGGACCGCGCCGGTCGATCCCGCGCGCCGGCTCAAGCCGGTTGCGGCCCGGGGCGATCGGCCTCGACCACGAAGCGCCGGAGTGGGCCCACCGCGCTGTCGGGGCGTGCCGGGTCGTCAACTGCCAGCAAATCGGCCTGCAGCCGACGGTCGTCGAGCCGAAAGCGCACGGCCCCGCGGCGGTCGCTGCGCGCGAACTTCAGGTGCGGGTGGAACCCGCGGATCCCGTCGAGCCGCGTCTGCGGCCAGCCGTGACTCGAGATCGACGTGCCACAGAACTCGCTGGCGAGCACCGGCGAGCGGGGATCGTCGGGGTTCGCGTGCACGTCGGCCACGTAGTGCGCATGCACGTCGCCACCGAGCACCACCACCCCCGGCACGCGGCGCTCGCGCACCGTGTCGAGCAGGCGCTGGCGCGCGGCCGGGTAGCCGTCCCAGCCGTCGGTCCAGACCATCGGCCCGTCGGGGCCGGCCGGGTCGCGCCACGACAGCGGGCTCATCAGGGTCTGCTGGGCGAGCAGGTTCCAGGGCCGCTCCAGGTCCCAGCCTTGCGCGAGCCAGGCCTCCTGCGCGGCACCTAGCAGCGAGCGTGCCGGGTCCAGCATCCCAGGGCAGTCGCGGCGGGGCAGCGTGTTCGAGCCGCCGCGCCCGGGCCGCGGGCAGGCCTGCGGATCACGGTACTGGCGGTCGTCGAGGGCATGGATCGTCGCCAGCCGCCCCCATCGGTACCGGTCGAAGATCCGCATGCCCTCGCGGCTCGGCCGCGCTGCCTTCGGGAAGGGCTGGTGTTCCCAGTACGCCTGGTAGGCATCGGCGCGACGGGCCGGGAACGCCGGGTCGAGGTCCTGGCCCTGCAGGCCGGCGTAGTCGTTGTCGACCTCGTGGTCGTCCCAGACCAGGATCCACGGGCAGGCCGCGTGCGCCGCCTGCAGCGCCGGATCGCTGCGGTACAGCGCGTAACGCGCCCGGTAGTCGTCGAGCGTGCGGATGCGGCCCAGGCCGACCTGGCGCACGTTGGTCGGCTGCGCGCCGTACTCGTAGAGATAGTCACCCAGGAACAGCACCAGGTCGAGGCCATCGGTGGCCAGGTGGCGCCAGGCGGCGTAGTGGTTGACCTCGTAGCGCTGGCAGCTTGCGATCGCGAAGTCGAGCGTGGCCGGCGCGTCGGGCGCCGGCGCGGTGCGGGTGCGGCCGATCGCGCTCACCTGGCCGAGCGCCCGGAAGCGGTACCAGTACCAGCGCCCGGGCTCGAGCCCGGCCGGCTCGGCGTGCACGCTGTGCGCCCAGGTCCTCTCGGCGGCTTCGACGCCCGACGCCACCACCTGCCCGAAGGCCTCGTCGCGCGCCAGTTCCCAGCGCACCGGCACCACCTCGGGCAGGTCGTCCTGCCCGGGCGGCGCGGTCAGGCGCGTCCACAGCACCATGCCGTCGGGTCGCGGGGCGCCCGAGGCCACGCCGAGCGCGAAGCGCGGCACATCGGCGGCGCGGGCGTGGCGGACGAAAGGCACCGCCACCAGCGCGGCCGCCCCCAGGGTCTGGCGTCTCGTGAGCATGTCGGCAATCCTCGGGCGCCGAGTGTCGCGCCAGTTCATGTCGGCAGCTCGACAGGGCTTCGGGTATCGTCGCCGGCCTTTCGGCGTCCGGCGGCTCGGTGCCGGATGCCCTGCCCCATCGCCAGGCCAGATCGCCAGGCCCCACCGCCCGTGTCCTCGGATCCCTCTTCGCTCAACCCGGCCCAGCTCGAGGCTGTCCACCACCTATCCGGGCCCTGCCTCGTCGTCGCCGGCGCCGGATCGGGCAAGACCCGCGTGGTCACGCACAAGATCGCCCGGCTGCTGCAGGCGGGCTACGCCCCGGGCCAGATCGCGGCGATCACCTTCACCAACAAGGCCGCGGCCGAAATGCGCGAGCGCGCGCGTGCACTGGTGGGCCCGCGCGCGGCGAAGGACCTGGTCGTCAGCACCTTCCACGCCCTGGGCGTGCGCATCCTGCGGCGCGACGGCGAGCGGGTGGGACTCAAGCCCAACTTCAGCATTCTCGACAGCGACGACGTGCTCGGCCTGCTGCGCGAGGCGGGCGGCACCACCGACAACGCGCTGGCGCGCCGCTGGCAGTGGGCCATCAGCGGCTGGAAGAACGCCGGCCTCGACGCCGCCCGGGCCGCCGCCGCCGCATCGGGCGACGACGAACGCGTCGCGGCCGTCGTGATGCAGCGCTACGAGGAACGCCTCTCGGCCTACCAGGCGGTCGACTTCGACGACCTGCTCGGCCTGCCCCTGAAGTTGCTGACCACCGACGCCGAGGCGCGTGCGCAGTGGCAGGACACGCTGCGCTACCTGCTGGTCGACGAGGTGCAGGACACCAACGCGGTGCAGTACGACCTGCTGCGCGCGCTCGTCGACCACCCGGACGACCGGCGCGCCGGCCGCTTCACCGCGGTGGGCGACGACGACCAGAGCATCTACGGCTGGCGCGGGGCAACGCTGGACAACCTGCGGCGGCTGTCCACCGACTACCCGTCACTCAAGGTGATCGCGCTGGAGCAGAACTACCGCTCCACCAGCCGCATCCTGCAGGCCGCCAACGCGGTGATCGCGCACAACCCCAAGCTGTTCGAGAAGAAGCTGTGGAGCGCTTTAGGCGACGGCGAGCCGGTGCGGGTGATCGACTGCGACGGCGAGGAGCACGAGGCCGAGCGTGCGCTCGCCCGGCTGCAGGCGCTGCGCGCCGAGGGCCAGGCGACGAAGTTCTCCGACTTCGCCGTGCTCTACCGCGCCAACCACCAGTCGCGCCACCAGTCGCGCGCCTTCGAGCAGGCGCTGCGGCAGGCCTCGATTCCCTACAAGGTGTCGGGAGGGCAGAGCTTCTTCGACCGCGCCGAGATCCGCGACCTGGTGGCCTGGCTGCGGCTGATCGTCAACGAGGATGACGACCCGGCCTTCCTGCGCGCAGTCACTACGCCCAAGCGCGGCATCGGCCACCAGACGCTCGGCGGGCTCGGCGAGTTCGCCAAGACCTGGAAGACCAGCCTGTTCGAGGCGCTGTTCGCCAACACGCTCGAGACTGCGCTGCCGCGCAAGGCCGTGGCCGGCCTGCACGAGTTCGGCCGCTACGTGAACGACCTGCAACTGCGCGCCCGGCAGACCACCGGCGCCGAAGCCGCC
>JALOSQ010000235.1 GCA_025458335.1 Ideonella sp. | reverse complement strand
TCCTCGATCGCGCGGGCGGCCGCCATCGCCGCACGCTCCTCGGGCCAGCCGGCGATGCGGATCTCGCCCGGGCCGCCCATCGCATGAAAGGCGAACGCGAGGTCAGCCGCGTCGGGCGAAGGCGGGGCGTGGGGCGCGGCGGTCACGCAGCGCATCTTCGCAGGCGCCGCCGCACGCCGCCGCACGCCTGCCCCTGCGCCAGCGCAAGGCGGCGCGCCCGATGACCTCGCCAAAATGCCCGGCGAACGGCAGACCGCTCGCGGTCGACAGGAGCACGGCATGCACATCGGCATCCTCACCGGCGGCGGCGACTGCCCGGGCCTGAACGCGGTCATCCGCATGGTCACGCTCGCCCTGATCCACCAGTGCGGCGCACGGGTCACGGGCATCGAGCGCGGCTTCCTCGGCCTGCTCACGCGGTCGGTGCGGCCGCTGGACGAGCATGCCGTGCAGGGCATCCTGGCGCAGGGCGGCACGATCCTGGGCACGCACAACAAGTGCGACCCGTTCCACTACTTCGGCGCGGGCGGGGCCGACTGCTCGGCGCAGGCGATGGCCTATGCGCGCGAACTCGGGCTGGACGGCCTGGTGGCCATCGGCGGCGACGGCACCATGTTCATCGCCAACCGCTTCGGCGAGATCGGCCTGCCGGTGGTGGGCGTGCCCAAGACCATCGACAACGACCTGGCGCACACGGAGCGCACCTTCGGCTTCGACAGCGCCGTCGCGGTGGTGACGGAGTCGCTCGACCGGCTCGAGACCACGGCGCGCAGCCACGGCCGCGTGATGATCGTCGAGACGATGGGGCGCTACGCCGGGTGGATCGCGCTGGAGGCCGGCATCGCCGGCGGTGCCCATGTGATCCTGCTGCCCGAGGTGCCCTTCTCGGTCGATGCGGTGGCCGCGGTCTGCCGCGAGCGCGAGGCGCGCGTCGGCGATGGCGGCGGCTACACGCTGATCTGCGTGGCCGAGGGGGCGCACGCGGCCGGCGAAGGGATGACGGTGCGCGCGACGCTCGCCGACAGCCCGGACCCGGTGCGCCTGGGCGGCGTCTGCCACACGCTGCAGGCAGTGCTGCAGCCGCGCCTGGCCAGCGAGGTGCGCACCACCCAGCTCGGGCACACGCAACGGGGGGGCACGCCGACACCCTTCGACCGCGTGCTGGCCACCGAGTTCGGGTACCACGCGGCCGAGCTCGTGCGGTCGGGCCGGTTCGGGCGCATGGTGGCCTGGCAGGACGGCCGCGTCACGAGCGTGCCGATCGCCGACGTGGCTGGGCGCAATCGCACCGTGCCGCTCGACCACACGCTGCTGGCCGCCGCGCGGGCGCTGGGGACGTCCCTCGGCATCTAGGCGCGGAACTGACCGCGGAACGAAGCGCGGCACTTGAGCGCGGCACTTGAGCGCGTCGCCTGCAGCGGCGCGCGAGTTCACGGGGCCGGGCGGCGCCCCGTGGGCGTGCCTCAGGCCCCTGGTGCGGCCGGCGAGCCCGGCACGTCTGGCGCATCGGCCAACGGCAGCGACAGCGTGAACTCCGCCCCCCCATCGGGATGGTTGGCCGCGGTCAGCGTGCCGCCGTGCTGCTCGACGATGCCGTAGCTGATCGACAGGCCGAGCCCCGTGCCCTGGCCCACCGGCTTGGTGGTGAAGAAGGGGTCGAAGATCCGCCCCAGGTGCTCGGACGCGATGCCTGGCCCGTTGTCGCGCAGCCGCAGCACCGCCCGGCCGTGCTCGATGCTCGAGCGGATCCACAGCGTCGGCGGTCCGCCGAAAGGGGGCGGCAGCGCACTGCCGTCACGCGCGCGACTGGCCTCGCGAGCCGCGTCGTAGGCGTTCTGGACGAGGTTCAGCAGCACCTGCAGCAACTGGCCGCGGCTGCCGTGCACCGGGCACGGCGGCCCGGGCTCGGCAATGACCTCGAATCCCGGTGCCGTGCCTTTGCGCACCCAGTGCACCGCGCGCTCGACGACCTCGGCCAGGTCGAACACGAGGCGATCCTCGCGGTCCACGGCGGAGAAGCGCTTGAGCCCGGCGACGATGTCGGCGGTGCGCTGTGCGCCCTCCAGCGTGCCTTCGATCAGCGACGGCAGGTCGGCGCGCAGCGCGTCGATGCGCAGGCGCCGTCGAAGCTCCGCCAGCGCGGCCGGCGGCTCGCCGGCGTGGATGGTATCGAGGTACTCCCCCATGCGGCGGCAGTACCTCTCGAGCGCATGCACGTTGCCGAGCACGAAGCTGATCGGGTTGTTCAACTCGTGGGCGACGCCGGCGACCAGGCGGCCGAGCGAGGCGAGCTTTTCCGAGTGGAGCAATTGCTGCTGCGTCGCCTTGAGCTCGTCGTGCGCCTGCCGCAGCTGCCGGTAAGCCCGCTTGATCTCGGCCATCGGCCGGCCGACGAACACCGTGCCCACGCGGCGGTGCAGCGGGTTGTAGCGCGGCGTGCAGTTGACGTCGACGGGCACCGGCTGACCGCGGGCGTCGAGCAGGTTGAGCTCGATCACCTGGGTGTTGCGCACCGGGCCCTCGTCGACGGTGAACGAGGCCGATCGCATGCGCTGCGGCGAGCGCCCATCCTGCAGCACGCCGCGGACGCGCTCGATGCTGGCGTCGTCGGCCAGCAGCGACTCGACCGGCCGGCCGCGCAGATCGGCGTCGGCCCGGCCGACCAGCTCGCACAGGGCGGCGTTGGTCTCCTCGATCTCGCCGCGCTCGTTGCAGGCGATGAGCACGTCGCTCATTGCCGACAGCAAGCTGAAGATGAACTGCTGCGACTGCTCGAGCTCGAGGTTCTTCTCCTCCAGCGCCACCTCGTCGCGCAGCAGCTGCGAGTAGACCTCGTCCATCTTGCGGATGACGTCGAGCCACATCGCCTCGTCCGGCCCGTCGGCCGGCGGTGCCGGCACCGGGCCGGGCACTTCGACTCGCGGGCGCGGGGGGACCATGGATTTCATGATGCCGCAAGCTCGGGGAGCCACTAGGCCCCGCATCGGTGTGAGGACGACTCGCGTCGTCCTACAAGTTACGTGCCAGCCGCGCGGCGCGCATCGGCCACCGTAACGACCGGGCTCCTTGCCGAATGACGTCGGCAGATCAGGGAAAGTCCCCGGTCAGGACGCTCGCGGTTCGGTCGCGACGCTGGTCGCCGGTGCGCCACGCGCCGGCTCTAGCGCAGCGGCTCGCGTGGGGGACCGTCCGCCGCTCAGTGCGCGTGATCGTCGTGGGGCGCGTCGGCGTGCCCCGGATGCTCGTGCGCGTGGTCCGGCGTGCCGCCGTGCAACCCAGCCGCGTCGTGCCCGTGGTCGGGGCCCGGCCCCGGCCCGTGGGCATGGTCGTGCTGGTGCGCGTGTCCATGCGCATGCACGTGCGCGTGCGGATGCGAGTGGTAGGTCGAGCCGTGCCAGTGCCAGTGCTCGTGATCGTGCCGGTGCTCGTGCTCGTGGGTGTGCGCGTGAGCGTGCGAGTGCGCGTGCGAGTGGTCGTGGCCGTGCGTGCCGTGGTCGCCGTGTGCCATCGGAACTCCTGAAGGGGCGGGACGGTGGCGGCTGCATGCGCCGCCCGCCGCGCACGATAGAGGCGGTGCTGGCCGCTCGGCAAGACCCGACCGCCGGGCTGGCCGCCGCTTCGCGGTGCGGCACCGCCGCCACGACCGCTGGGCGGCATGGCCCGAACCCCCCGCGTGGCGGCCGGCGCGCATACAAATTGCTTGTTCTTCATACATACTGGCGGGCGATCGGCCATGCCAGGTCTTCAGCCGGAGGAGTCCCGATGAATCGACGCGTTGCCCTGCGGCGGCTGGCCGCCGTGCCGCTGGCCGCCCTCGGCGGGCCCCTCGTCCTGGGCCGGTCGGTCGCGGCGGACACGGGGTTCCCGGCGGCGGACCGACCGATCCGCTGGGTGGTGTCGCCAAGGCGGCGCCGGATGGCTACACGCTGCTGCTCGGGACCATCGGCACGATGTCGATCAACCCGCACCTGTTCCCGAAGCAGCCTTATGACGTGTTGCGGGATCTGCAGCCGGTCTCGCAGTTCTCGCGGTCGGTGTCCACGCTGTTCGCGCACCGCGACCTGGGCATCACCTCGCTCGCCCAGCTGGAGGCGCGGCTGCGGGACGGCGCCAGGCTGGCCTACGCGTCGACCGGCAACGCCACGATCGGGCACATGGTGGGCGAGATCTGGAAGCGGCGCGCCGGGGTCGACGTGACCCACGTCCCCTATCAGGGCACCGCGCCGGCGGTGCGCGACTTCGTTGGTGGGCAGGTGCCGCTGCTGTTCGAGACGCCCGCGGCGGTTCTCGAGCATGTCCGCACGGGCGTCGCCGTGCCGCTGGCGCTCACCAGCGCGCAGCGCCTGCCGCAGTTGCCCGACGTGCCGACCTTCGTCGAGGCGGGCCACCGCGACATGGTGTTCGACACCTGGCAAGGGGCCTTCACCCGACGCGGCGTGCCGGCGCCGGTGCTGGCGGCGCTGCACCGCGAGATCGCCCGCGCGCTTCGCCACCCCGACGTGGTGCGCAGCCACGAGGAGCAGGCCAACGTCGTCGTGGCGAACACGCCCGACGCGTTCGAGCGCTTCGTGGCCGACGAAACCGCGCGCTGGGGTCGCGTCGTCGCCGAGACCGGCGTGCGGATCAGCTGAGGCGGCGCGCGGCTCAGTGCCGCGGCTTCACGTGCACGTGGACCGCGGCCTCGTCGCGGGCCGGGCCGCGGCGGCT
>JALOSQ010000234.1 GCA_025458335.1 Ideonella sp. | reverse complement strand
ATCGACGAGGCCGAGGTCGAGGGCTTCGTCACGGACTTCACCAGCCTGGCCCAGCCGTTCAAGGTCAACGGCTTCCCCGTGCGGCTGGACACCACCGTCGTCTACGAGGATGGCTCGGCCGGCAACCTCGGCAACAGCGTGCGGGTGGAGGTCGAGGGGCGCATCGTCGATGGCGTGCTGGTCGCCCGCAAGGTCGATTTCGAAGATGGACGCGGTCGCGGTCGTGACGGTCAAGGCGAGTTCGAGTTCGAGGGCGTGGCCACCTGCGTGAGCTGCGGCGCGACCGAGGGAACCTTCACCATGTTCGGCCTGACCTTGCAGTACACCGCGGCCACCCAGTTCGCGGACGGTGCCACGTCGGCCAACCTCAACGGCCAGCGGGTCGAGGTCAAGGCCCGCGCCGAGAACGGCGCCACGGGCACCACCTTCATCGCGACCCGGATCGAACGCGACTGATCGCGCCAGGCGACGGGTCCGCCCGGTGCATCCGGGCGGCGCCTGGATCGCGACTGCGACCCAGGTGGAGGGCCGACGAAGACGCGAGACCCGGACCCCGTGTATCGGAATCCCCGCATCCTGCTCTGTGTGGCAACTGCCACTCAACCGCCCCATTGGTGATCACCCCATGACCACGTCTCAGACCCCCCTGAAGTACTTCCGCCTGATCGGCCGCTTCGATGAGACGGGCGAGCTCCTGCGCGAAGTCGAGTTGCAGCCCGACCTGTTCGAGGTCGATGCCAGCCGGCAGCAACGCCTGCAGGTTCAGCGCGAGACCCGCTCGATCCCGGTGCGCATCAAGCAGCGTCGCGCCGACCTGCCGGAACAGCGCGACCGCGACGTGCTCGGCGCCCGCTGGAGCCCGTGGGCCGACCGGCTGCCGCGCCTGCGCGCGTTCCTCGAGGCCGTCGCCGAGCGCCAGGGCGCGCTGCTTGGGCGCGTGCGGGTGGTCAACCTGCCGGCGGGGCAGCGGGTGTATCCGCACATCGACCGTGGCGACTACTACCGCCACTACGAGCGCCACCACCTGGTGCTGCGTTCCACCGACGGCTCGTGGCTGAAGTCCGGCGGCGAGGAAGTCCGCATGCGCGACGGCGAGCTGTGGTGGTTCGACAACCAGCAGGTGCACGAGGCGCTCAACGACGGCAGCCACGACCGCATCCATGTGATCTTCGACCTGCTCCCGCGCGACCGCGCACACCTGCTCGAGGCGCCCGTCGTGCCGGCAGCCGCGGTGAGCCCGGACCATGCGCCCGCGCTGCCTGCCGGCGTGCATCGGCTGAAGTGGCCGGGCGGACTGCCCTGCCAGCTGATCGTGCCCACTGCCCTCGCCGACGCAGTGCCCCTGGTGGCCATCCACGGCATGCTGCGCGACGTCGACGCCCAGGTGGCGGCGCTGGCCGCGCGGGCCGAGGCGCTGGGCCGCGTCGTCCTGGTGCCGCTGTTCTCGGAGCAGTCGTTCCCGCAGTACCGGCTCGGGCGCTGCCCGCGCCAGGCCGATGCCGCGCTGCTGCGAACGCTGCGCGAACTCGGCGTGCGCACGGGCCTCGACGTGCGCCGTGTGGACCTGGCGGGGTTCTCGGCCGGCGGCCAGTTCGTGCATCGCTTCGCGATGCTGTACCCGAACCGCGTGCGGCGGCTGACCGTCAGTTCGGCCGGCTGGTACACGATGCCCGACCTGCAGCGTGACCTCGCGTTCCCGGTGGGCCTGGCCGGATGCGACCTGCGCGCCAAGGTGATGCACGCGAACCTGAAGGCCTACCTCCGCCTGCCGATCACGGTCGTCTACGTCGAGGCGATCGTCGAGGCCGGCGGCCTGCTGAACCAGCGCACCGACATCCGCCTGGCCGTGCTGCCGGGCGCCGGTCATGACTTCGCCGACTGCGCCGCGCGCGGGCTGATCCCGTTGATGCTGCCGTCGGCCGCCCAGGCGCGCGAAGCGCCGCAGTCCGCGCGCCACGGCTCGCCGGTGCACGAGGCGCTGGCCGCCTGACGACACCCGTATCCCGCTGCCCGCACTCGGACGCGGCGGCAGCGGTCCTGCCCACCCGACCCTCGCCAGGACGCGGCGACGAGCCGCGCCCGGGATGAACTCACCCTCGACCCTGGAGATTTCGATGAACGACCATGTCTTCTCGCCCCGACGTTGGGCCCCCCTGGCCGTGGCCGCGGCACTGGCCATCGGCGGCTTGGCGGCCGCGGCCGGTGCCCGCGCCCAGACCACCGGCAGCGGCGCCACCGATGGATCCGCAGCCGGCAACCTGCTGGACGCCGTGCGCCTGGGCGCGCGGCTGCAGGTCGACCACGGCAGCTTCGATGGCGTCTACACCGATCGCGGCGGCCGTGCGTCGGCCACCTACCTGCGACGCGGTGAGGTCTCGGTCGGTGCCCGGCTGGCGCGCGACTGGCGCGCCAACGCCATCGTCGGCGTCGAGGACGACCAGGCCGTGGTCGACATCGCGGCGGTGTCCTGGCGGCCGCGCGACGGCCTGCGGCTGAGCGCCGGCCGGCTCGACCCGGACTTCGGTCTCGACAACAGCAACAGTTCGAGCTGGACCGCCGGCATCGAGCGCTCCGCCATCTGGGATCTCGCCCCGGGCATCGCGGACTCCGAAGGCGGCTGGGGCCTGCGGGTCGACGGGCATGGCCCGCACTGGCACGCGAGCGCCGGCCTGTACGACAAGGTCGGGCCGACCGCGGCGGTCGGCCGCGCCGTGTGGATTCCGGTGCCCGCCGAGGATCGCGTGTTCCAGGTCGGGGCCTCGCTGGCGCGCACCTCGGGCCTCGACACCGACGGGCGCCTGCGGACGCGGTTGGGCGTGCGCGGTGTGACCGAAGTCAACGAGGGTCGCCGCAGCGACCTGGCGCCGGCCGTGGGCCTGCCGGCGCGCTACGACGCCGACACGGTGCTCGGCGTGGAGCTCGCATGGCAGCAGGGCCCCTGGCTCTTCCAGGCCGAGGCGATGAACCGACAGCTCGACGGTGAGGCCGGCGCGCCGGCCCGCAGCGTGTCCGGGACCTCGCTGCAACTGGCGTGGTCCCCGAGCGGCGTGGCCCGGCGTCATGACGCCGACTCGGCCCGCTTCGGCCGGCCCAAGGGCGACGGCCGCGAGGGCGGCCGCTGGGAGCTGTTCTACCGATTCGACGTGCTCGACGGGGTCGGGGGTCTGGCGGCGAACGTCCACACCCTGGGCACCAGCTGGTTCCTGGGCGACCGCTGGCGCCTGTCGGCCAACGCGGTCAGCGGCGCCTCCGACGACCCCAACGCCGTCGGTGACGACCGCGGGGTCGGGCTCGTGTTCCGCGCCCAGGCCGTGTTCTGAGCCCGGCCGCTCCAACCTGTCCGTCTCATCCATCCTGCACGCTTACCGAGGAGACTCCATGATCATGAGCCCGATCGAGATGGAGGCGGCCACCCGCCTCGACCCGTCAGCGCGCTCGAGTGGTACCGCGCAGCCCGTGTCCGATTGGCGCCAGCCGCGGTGGTCCGAGATCCCGCGGTGCTTCAGCGTGCGGCAGGTCGCGCTCGCCGACGCCTGCACCGTGGGCGAGCGACGCACGATCCGCCCGGCCGACGTGGTGCTGGCCGAGGTGCTGCGCCTGGGCCAGCATCGCCGCCTGCAACTGGCCTCGGGGCGCTACCGGGCACTCGAGGTCGGCGACCTGTTCCTGGCCGCGGCGGGCTGCCGCTATGCGGTCGACCAGTTCGAGGGCCGTGGCGAGATCCGCGCGGGCGAGCCGTGTGCCTTGCTCGCCGGCGGTGGCGTGGTGGGCGTGCTGGAAGCCCGGCACACTGCCATGAACCCGCCGACCGACGTACGGATCCACGGCGTGGTCGAGGACGCCGCCGGCAGGCGGCTCACCCTGGCCCGTTATGCGAAGTCGGCGACCGGTGAGCGGCCGCACCGCGTGATCGCGGTCGTCGGCAGCGGCATGAACGCAGGCAAGACCAGCGCCGCTGCCGCCCTGGTCCGCGGCCTGCAGCGCAGCGGCCTGCGCGTCGGCGCGATCAAGGCCACCGGCACCGGCTCGTTCGGCGACCTGCAGGCCTACGAGGACGCGGGTGCGAACTGGGTCGGGGACTTCGGCCTCACCGGCATGGCGTCGACCTATCGCCAGCCCGTCGATCGGCTGGTGGCGAGCCTCGAGGTGCTGCTCGCGCTGGCGGGCGAGGCCGGGTGCGAGGCCGCCGTGGTCGAGCTCGCCGACGGCCTGCTGCAGCCCGAGACCGAGGCACTGCTGAACGATCCGCGCATCCGCCGTTCCCTCGACGGGCTGCTGTACGCCGCGTGCGATCCGCTGTCGGCGCTCGGCGGCCTCGAGCTGCTCGACCGCTCGGGCTGGCGGGCGATCGCCGTGACGGGCCTCGTCACGCGCGCGCCGCTGGCCGTGCGCGAACTGCAGGCGGTCCACAGGATCGACGTCTGGAGCCGCGAGGAGCTCAGCGATCCGGCGCTGGCCAATCGCCTGCTCGTGCCGATGGATCTCGCCGAGAACGACCATTGATCGGCCTGCCTGCGCCCCTGCCGCCGCTGCGGTCGCCTGCGCGCGGCCGGTCGGTGGCCGCTTTGCTGGTCGCGCTGCTCGCGCAGGCCGCGGTCCTCGGCCTGGCGGCCTGGCTGACGCGCGTGTTGTTCGTGACCCTCGGCGAGGCCGGTCGCACGGGTGCAGCGGGCGCAGCGGGCATCAGCGCGGTCTGGCCGGCCGCCGCGCTCGGCGGCTGTGCGGCCATGCTGTACGCGTTGCGGGTGTTCGAGCGCCAGGCGGCCGAGTACGTGGCCCAGGACTATGTGCAGCAGGTGCGGCGCTTGTTGCTTGGCCGCGTCGCCTCGCTTGCTCAGGCGCAGCTGCAGCACCGCCTGCTGCGGCAGGTCACCGCGAGGCTCAGTGGCGACATGTCGGCCCTGCAGCAGTGGATCGCCCAGGGTGCGCCGCGCCTGATCGCCGCCGGGCTCGTGCTGCCGGTCTTCGCCGCGGTGCTGTGGGTGGTCGACCCGGTGCTGGCGGTCGCGGCCCTCGGCCCGGTCATCGTGGCCATCGTGCTGCTCGCGGCGGCCGGGCCGCGCCTTGGCGCGACCTACCGCGAGGTGCGGCGCTCGCGCGCCAGGCTGGCCATGGACACGCTCGAGCGCCTGCGCGTGGCCCCGGCGCTGCGCAGCGCCGGCGGGCTGCGAGGCGAGCTGCGGGCGCTGCGCCTGCGCGCCGAGGCGCTCGGGCCCGAGTCGCGCCGCAAGGGCCGCTGGACGGCGCTGGTGCGGCACCTGCCCGAGCTCGGCACGGGCATCGGCGGGGCCTGCGTGCTCGGCGTGGCGGTGGTCCTCGAGCGGCCCACCGCCGACGCGGCGGTCTCGCTGGCCGCGCTCGGGCTGCTGGCGCACACGCTGCACCAGTTGGCGGGTGTCTGGGACCGCTGGCATGCCTGGCAGGCGAGCTGGCGCTTCCTCGCGCGCCAACTGCGCCATCGTCCACCCAAGGCTCCGACCGCCGACTCGGCGGCACCAGCCACCAGGCCGGGCTCGGTCGCCAGCGCACTGGTGGAGCAGGTGCTCGCGCTGCCGCCGGGCGCGCGGGTGTGCCTGTCGGGGCCGCCGGGCACCGGCAAGAGCCACCTGCTGCGCACGCTGGCCGGGCTCGAGGGTCCGGTGGCGGGCCCGTCGCCGCTGGTGGAGAGGCCCGGCGGGCCTCCGACCCAGCAGATTGCCCCCACGGTCATGCTGCTCAGCGCCCTCGGTCCCTGGCTGCGCGGCTCGCTGGCCAAGAACCTCACGTTCGGGGTGGTGGACCGACGCACGAGAGCCGAGGCTGCCGAGTCCGTGATCGAGTCGCTGGGGCTGGCCGGCCTGCACGACCGTCTGGCCGCGCGCGGCGAGCGGGTGCACGAGCACGGGGCGAACCTGTCGACGCGCGAGCGTTTCCTGGTGCTC
>JALOSQ010000233.1 GCA_025458335.1 Ideonella sp. | reverse complement strand
GACGGCGTGCCGGTGGACAGCGGCCCCACGGTGTTCACGATGCGCTGGATCTTCGACTCGATCTTCGAGGCGATCGGCGAGCGGCTCGACGACCACCTGCACGCCGAGCCCCTCGAGCTGCTGGCGCGCCACGCCTGGCGGCCGCCCGCGGCCTCGGGAGCGACGGCCGGCGATGAGCCTCGCCTCGACCTGTGGCGAGACCTCGAGCGCAGCGCCGACGAGATCGGCCGGTTCGCCGGCGCGGACGAGTCCCGCCGCTTCCTCGCCTTCTGCGCCGAGGCGCGCCGCGTCTACCAGCGCCTCGAGGGCCCCTACATCCGCTCGCCGCGCCCGGGACTGTGGCGGATGGCTCGGGACCTGGGGCCCTCCGGCGTCGCGCTGCTGGCGTCGCTCGGGCCGATGGCCAGCCTGTGGCGTTCACTGGGGCGGCACTTCCGCGACCCCCGCCTGCGCCAGCTGTTCGGCCGCTACGCGACCTACTGCGGCTCGTCGCCGTGGCTCGCGCCTGCGACGCTGATGCTGATCACCCAGGTCGAGCTCGACGGCGTGTGGCGGGTGCGCGGCGGCATGCACGCCGTGGCCCGCACCCTCGCCGGTCTCGCCGGGCGGCGTGGCGTCGCGTTTCGCTACGGCACCCGGGTCGACGAGATCGTGGTGCGCGGCGGCCGGGCCGCCGGCGTGCGGGTGCGCCCGGTCGATGCCGCGGCGGGCGAGGCGTCCGAGGTGCTGGCGGCCGACACGGTCGTGTTCAACGGGGACGTCAACGCGCTGGGCAGCGGCCTGCTGGGCCCGGCGGCACGACCGGCGGCCGTCCCGGTGCCGCGCCGCGACCGTTCGCTGTCGGCCGTGACCTGGTCGATGCACGCGGACGCGCGGGGCTTCCCGCTGGCGATGCACAACGTGTTCTTCGACGACGACTACCGCAGCGAGTTCGCCGACATCTTCGAGGCGCGCCGCCTGCCCCGGCACGGGACGGTCTACGTCTGCGCGCCCGACCGTGACGACGACGGCGCTCGCCGGGCCGACCGTCCGGGCATGCACGACCGCCTGCTGTGCCTGGTCAACGCCCCGGCGCAGGGCGACGTGAGCCCCGGC
The DNA here is from genome assembly GCA_025458335.1 of Ideonella sp. GTDB lineage: Bacteria > Pseudomonadota > Gammaproteobacteria > Burkholderiales > Burkholderiaceae_C > JAIYCR01. The sequence goes on along the minus strand of JALOSQ010000233.1, from coordinate 3,059 downwards.
GAGCCCGGATACCTGGACCCAAGGGAGATCGACGCATGCGAGCACCGCAGTTTCAGCCTGCTGCAGGCCTGCGGCCTGCAGCTGGAGCGGACCGAGGCGAACACCGTGCGCACGACGCCAGCGCAGTTCGAACAGCTGTTCCCGGCGACCGGTGGGGCGCTGTACGGACGGGCGAGCCACGGCTGGATGGCGCAATTCCACCGGCCGGGTTCGGAGAGTCGCCTGCCTGGCCTGATGCTGGCGGGCGGCAGCGTCCATCCGGGCCCGGGCGTGCCGATGGCGGCCATGAGCGGGCGTCTGGTGGCCGAGGCGCTGATGGCGCGCCTCGATTCGACCAGCCCGTCCCGGCGGGCGGCTATCTCTGGTGGTACGTCGACGCCATCAGCGACGACGGCCGCCACGCCCTGACCCTGATCGCCTTCGTCGGCAGCGTCTTCTCCCCGTACTACCGCTGGGCGCGTCGAGGCGGACGCGCTGCCTCGGCAGACGACCACTGTGCGCTCAACGTCGCCCTGTACGGCGCCGACACCGGGCGTTGGACGATGACCGAACGCGGCGCGCGCCACGTGCACCGGGATGCGCGCCAGTTCATCGTGGGCCCTAGCCGGGTGCGGTGGGGTGGCGGGCAGTTCGTGGTCGAGATCGACGAGGTCGCAGTGCCGCTGCCTCGGCGCGTCCGCGGCCGCGTCGTCGTCACACCGCAGGCGCTGTGCACCTTCACGACCGCACTGGACGCCGCGGGACGCCATCGATGGGGCCCCATCGCGCCGTGTGCCCGCGTGCGCGTGGAACTCGAGCAGCCGTCCCTGCGCTTCGAGGGGCACGCCTACCTCGACAGCAACGAGGGCGACGAGCCGATCGACGGGCCCTTCGTCGAATGGGACTGGTCGCGGGCCACGCTCGCCGACGGCAGCACCGCGGTCATCTACGACGTGCGGCCGAAGGCGGGCCCCGACCGCGTGATCGCCGAGCGTTTCCATCCGGACGGCCGGGTCGAGGCCTTCGAGCCTCCGCCGCGCGTGCCGGTGTCGCGCACCGGCTGGCGCATCGCGCGCAGCACCCGCAGCGATCCCGGCGCGCCCGTCGTCGAGCGTCGACGGCTGGAGGACACGCCCTTCTACGCCCGCTCGATGCTCGAGGGCGGCCTGCTCGGCGAGCCGGTCGTCTCGGTCCACGAAACCTTGCACGTGCCGCGGCTGGTGTCGCTGCCGGTCCAGGGCATGTTGCCGTTTCGCATGCCCCGCGTTCCCTGACGTCAGCCGACGTCGCTTTCGTCGCTTTCCCTGGAGGAGGTTCCCATGACCTTGCCCATCGTCCTGTTCCTGGTGTTCGGCGTGCTGTTCGGACTGGCCACCTACTCGAACCGCCATCACTTCAGCGAGGGCACGACCCGACAGGTGTCGGCCGCCGAGAAAGACCCGATGGACAGCCGCCTGGCGTGGGCGGTCTTGTGCAGCTGCCTGTGGCCGCTGATGGCGCTCACCGGCGCCTACTCGTTCTGGCGGCGCCGCTCGGCGCGGGTGTCGACGCGCCGCTGAGTGCCGTCGGCGCCGCAGCGGCGGGCCCGTGCCGCGTCCGACTCATGCCTGCGCCGACGCGGCGCGTGGCATGCGATGCGTCCGGCCGCGCAGCGGCTCGACCATCTGGGCCACGCGCTGCGTCACGTGGGTCGAGCGCAGTTGCCCGACCAGGGCAGCGAACCCCGGGTCGGCGAGGTACGTCTGCAGGCAGGCGAACTCGCCCGCGTCGGGTGCGGCGGCGAGGTCGAAGGCCTGCAGCGTGTCGAGTTCGCCCGCGGCCAGCCGCTCGCCGAGTCGTGCACAGAGGTAGCCGAAGCCCAGGCGCGTGGCCAGCGGGCCCGCTGGCCGCTGCCACGGCGTCGTCAGCACATGGTCGAGGGCGGCCACGCCGTCGACGATCGTCTCCGGCAGGTCCCAGCCGGTCAGCAGCATCCGGCCGATCTCGCCTGAGGGCAGGCCGAGCAGCGTCTGCTCGGCGGTCGTGCGCTGAAGGAAGTCCCGTGCCGGCAGGCGGGCCAGTGCGGCGGCCGGCAGCGCCACCGTGACCGCGACGGTCCCGAGGAACGAAAGCACCACGGCGCTGGTCAGGCCGCCCGGATCCGCGGCGCCGGTGGTTTGCATCGGGTACTGGGTGAGCTCGGCGGCCAGTGCGCTGGCGTTCCACACTGCCTCCAGGCGACGAGTGCGCTCGGGACTGTCGCCCTGGAAAGCCGCCATCAGCGCGTACTGCAGGCAGATCGCCCGAACGCGATTGACGCCGAGGTAGGCGACCGCCTGGCCGAGGTTGCTGACCGGGCGGCTGAGCCCGTGCAGCGGCGAGTTCACCGCCGCAAGGACCTTGGCAGCGATCAGGGGCTCTCGGCTGATCAGCGCGACAAGCTCCGCAGAGCTCGCCTCGTTCATCAGGTCCATGGAGACCAGGCGGCTCAGCAGCCGCGAGGGCCGTGGCACCTCGCGGAATGTCGTGAGCACTTGCTCGCGCTCGGCGGCGGTCAGCTCGTGGGCCCGGCGCAATTGCAGCACGGCGATCGCCGGCGGAGGGTCGAACGGGCCGGTCGCCACTGTCGGGCTCGCGGTGGTGGCGGCGACGCCGGACGCAGGACTCGCCCCGCGCGAGGCGCCTGGCGACGTCGCGGGTGAAGCCGGACCCGCGGGCACGGCGCCCGACGATGGCCGGGCCCGCGGTGCCGGGTCGGGTGACGTGCCGCCGGCTCCCCGGCGCAGCACCATGGCACCGACCCCGACGGCGGCGGCCGCGCCGCCCAGGGCCAGGATCCAGAAGGTCGAGTCCATGTCACCGCTCCCAGCGCGAACCATCGGCGCACGGACGCGCCGCGACCAGGCCCCCTCGGCCCGCTCCTGCAGGCAGTGTGGCGGTCGGGGGCGTCCGCGATCGGGGCAACAGGGGGGTGATGCCGGTGCTTATCCGGGCATGCGGGCGCCCGCGGCCCCGGCGTGCCCGGAGGTCGTCAGGCCGGCTTCCAGCGGAAGCTGGCCCGAACGATGCCGTGGTCGTTCGTACCGCTTTCCTTGTGGTTG
>JALOSQ010000232.1 GCA_025458335.1 Ideonella sp. | reverse complement strand
TCGGTCACGCAGATGCACGCGATGCTGCGCATGGCGCTGCGTCTGGGCGCCGACCTCGCCACGGCCTTCGCCCAGGTCAACGACCAGCTGGCCGAGACACTGCCGGACAGCCGCTTCGTCACCGCCTTCGTCGGCCTGCTGAACCTCCCGACGCACACGTTGCACTACGCCAACGGCGGCCAATCACCGATCCTGCACTTCCAGGCCGCCGAGCGGCGTTTCGCGCGGCTGAAGCCGACGAGCTTCCCGATGGGTGCAATGCCGTTGCCGGCGCCCAAGCCGCTCGCCAGTGCGGCGCTGGCGCCCGGCGACGTGCTGGTGCTCGCCTCGGACGGCCTGTACGAGCAGGAGGACGCCGAGGGCCGGGCATTCGGCGTCCAACGGGTGGAGTCGATCGTGCAGGCCGAGGCCGAGGCGACGCTCGACACGCTGGCCGCCTCGTTGCTGCAGGCCTTCGACACGCACGCCCCCGCGGGTCGCCAGGAGGACGACCTCACCCTGGTGCTGCTGCAGCGGCTGCCGGCCACGACTGTCACGCCGCTGTCGCAGGCTTGACTTATGTTGGGGCTCGAAGGAGGCTCAGGTCGAGCCGCCCCGCACCCACCGCATCCGCCCGGCGGCGGCAAGGACCCAAGATGGAAATGACCGTGATCGAACTGCCCGGGCAGGTGACCTGCGTCCGGCTCGACGGCCGGCTCGACGTCGCCGGCGCCGACGCGATCGGCACCCGCTTCACCGCGGCAATCGCCGCCGTCGGTCGACCTGCGGTCGTCGACCTGGGGCAGGTGAGCTTCGTGTCGTCGATGGGCATCCGCCTGCTGATCGCCACGGCGCGTGCCTTGCAGAACAAGGGCGGCCGCATGGTGCTGTTCGGCGCGCAGCCGCTGGTGCAGGAGGTGCTCGACGGCGTGGCGCTCGACCAGATCGTGCCGGTCGTGGCATCCGAGCCACAGGCGCTGGCGCGTGCGACTGCCTGAGGCGGAACCCGACCGGGCTGCGTCCGGGCCCGAGGCGCCGCCGCGGCTGCGCCTGTCGGTGCCGGTGTCACGCGCCGCGGTCGAGCCGGCTCGGCAGGCGATCGAGCGCCACCTGGCACCGCTCGACCTGTCGGCACGCGACCAGTACCGCGTGGACCTGCTGCTCGAGGAGGTCCTGATGAACGCCGTGCTGCACGCGTTCGGTGACGCGCCGCAAGGGCACGTCGTCGAGGTGTCGGTCGAGGCGGGCGCCGATCGCATCGTGCTGCGCTTCGAGGACGAGGGCAGCGCCTTCGATCCCACCCGGGCGCCGGCGCGCGCCCCGGCTGCCACCCTCGACGGCCGATGCTGCGCCGCTTTGCCGACCAGCTCGCCTACCGCCGTGAAGGCGCCCGCAATCACCTGACCGTGACGCTGCAACGCGGCCGCTGACGGCGCCGGTCGCCGCCCGGTCACCCAGGCGATCCCGGCGCCCCGGTGACCCCGACCGGCGGACGAGAGGGAAGACGGGACGGGAGGACGCGGGCCCGACACTTGCAAGCCCGGCATCGGTCCGCCCGCCGGGCGGCCGTTGCCTTTCGATGCCCCTTCCTGCCCGACGATGGAACCCCTGTTCCTGCCCGACGATGGAACCCCTGCGCCTCTTCCAAGCCTTGTTCACCGGCTACATCGGCCTGTTCGCGGCCTCGGTCGTCCTCAACAACCTGACCGACTACGGCACGAACTACAACTTCGTGCGCCACGTGATGAGCATGGACACGATCTTCCCGGACTGCCGGCTCACCTGGCGGCGCATCACCTCGCGGGTGATCCACCACGCCGCATACGTCTTCATCATCGTGCTCGAGGCCCTCACCGCCGTGCTGTGCCTGTGGGGGGCCTGGGCGATGTGGGATGCGCGCGGCTTCGACACCGCCGGCTTCCAGGCAGCCAAGTCGCTCGGACTCTGGGGCCTGGGCCTGGGCTTCACCGTGTGGTTCGCGATCTTCGTGATCGGCGCGGGCCAGTGGTGGGCGGCGTGGCAGTCCAAGGACTACAGCGGGCAGGACGCGACCTTCCGCTACTACGTCGCTATAGGCATCGTGTTCGCGATCGTCATGCAGCCGTCCTGAGGGCCGGTGCCGGCACGAGGCGGGCGACGGCACGCCGCTCGAAGGCGCCCCGGGCCGACGCGTGGTCCCACTGTTCCACGGTGATGCACCGGCCGGCCCGGGGCTCGGCGCCGGCCCGATCGCGGGCATGCCCGGCGCTGCCTTCGACCGGGCCTGGATCCGCAGGGGCCGCCGCGGGGTCCCCCCAACGCACGACGTTGACCGAGTTCGGCACGCCGGGCCGCACGCGCGACGACACCGCGGTGCCGGCCTGAACCGCCCAGGCGGCCCTCGGGGTTCCGGCGAGCGACCGCACGAACGGCAGGTGGATGTGGCCACCGAGCACCAGGTCGGCGCCGGCGGCCGCCCAGGCCTCGCGGGCCCGCTCGTGGCCGCGCAGCAGGTTGGCCTCGTCGGGGCCGGGCGGCACCTCGATCGGCTGGTGCACCACCACCACCCGCAGCTGCTCGTCGCGCGCCGCGCGCAGGCGCCGCGACACGCGCTCGACCTGATCGCCGGACACCTCGCCATGCTTGTGGCGCCAGCGCCGGGTCGTCTTGACGCCCATCACGAGCAGGTCATCGGTCTCGTGGCAAGGCTCGAGGATGTCGCCGAAGGCAGCGCAATACCGTGCATACGGCCTGGCAAAGCGCGACCACGGGTCGAACAGCGAGATGTCGTGGTTGCCGGGAATGGCCAGCCACGGCGCACCCAGCCGGTCGACGAAACGGCGGGCCGCCAGGAACTGGTCCGCCCGCGCGCGCTGGGTGATGTCACCCGACAGCACCACGAGGTCGGGCCGAAGCCGGTGCGCCAGCGCCACGAGGGCTTCCAGCACCTCGGCCTGCTCCGTGCCGAAGTGCGTGTCCGACAGGTGCAGCAGCACGGTCATGCCGACGCCCCCGTCGCGGCCGGCCTGTCGAGCGCCTCGTCGCGGGGCTGCAGCAGGTACAGCGGCTCGTCGAGCACCCGGAAGTCCAGCGGCGGGGCAAGCCGCGTCACCTCGCCGTCGAACGCCACCTTGACCGTCCGCCCGGCGTGCAGGCCACCCAGTTGCACGACCATGTGGTGGAACTCGAAGCGCTCGACGCCGCCGGCCTCGCCCAGTGTGCCCATCGCCCCGTGCATCAGCAGTCGCAGCATCGTGAACGTGCCCACCGGACGCAGCATGACCGCGGCAATGCTGCCGGCACCCGGGGTCCCGGGCAAGGTGTCGTCGGGTTGTGCGCCCAGCTGGTCGAGCTGCAGGCGGTTGTTGCCGACGAACAGGGTCAGTGCATCGACATCGCGCTCGCCGGCGCCCAGCTCGATGTGCAGGCGCAGGTGCTGCTGCGCGCGCATCAGCGTGGCCACCGCCGCGTAGATCGCCACCCAGCGGCTGCGGCCGAAGCGCCGCTTGTAGGCCTCGCGGTCCTCGAGCAGGTCGGGGTACAGGCCCACGCTCGCATTGACGAGGAACAGGTGCCCGTTGACCGCGGCCACCTGCACCGGCTGCGGCACGCCCTCCAGCGCGAGGCGCACGGCGGCAGCCGGGTCCGTGGGGACGCGGTGGGTGCGGGCGAAGTAGTTGAAGGTGCCGTAGGGCACCACGCCCATGACGCACCCGGCCTCGTGCGCCGCCTGCGCCACCGTGTTGAGGCTGCCGTCGCCGCCCACCGCCACCAGCGCGGCGTGCTCGGCCGCCGCCCGGCGCGCGGCGTCGGCGGCCACCCGCGCGAGTTCGGCGGGCCGCGCCACGATCAGCTCGCCGCGTCGGCCGGCGTCGGCCAGCGCCGATTCGATCACCTGTCGCTTTGCATCGAGGCCCACGGCGCCGGAAGCAGCGTTGACGACGAAGCGCCATGTCGACCGAGGGTCGAGCTGCACCGCCCGCATCGCGGGTTCCGGGTCGTGCACGTGCTGCTCCTGGTCGTGGATCGGGCCGGCGGATGCACCGGTCGGCACGCAGTGTTCCACCGGGGCGATGCCCTTGGGCTCGACGGGCCAACCCCGACGCCGGTTCCGGCGAGGCCTGGAGCGCCAGACCGGGGGCAAGGGCCGGCCCGGCTACAGTGCTGCCATGCCTTCGTGCCGCAGCCGCCCATGAACGTGGTCATCGTCGGCGGCGGGCCGGCGGGCCTGATGGCCGCCGACGTGTTGCTGGAGGCCGGCTGCCAGGTCGACCTCTACGACGCGATGCCCAGCGTCGGGCGCAAATTCCTGCTCGCCGGCATCGGTGGGCTGAACCTCACGCACAACGAGCCGCTGCCGGCCTTCGTGTCGCGCTACGGCGCGCGTGCGGCCGATGTGCAGGCCTGGCTCGACGATTTCGGCCCGGCTGCGGTGCGCCAATGGGCGGCGGAGCTGGGCATCGCGACCTTCGTCGGCAGCTCGCAGCGGGTGTTCCCGCTCGACCTGAAGGCCGCCCCGCTGCTGCGCGCCTGGCTGCACCGCCTGCGCGCACGGGGCCTGCGGCTGCACATGCGGCACCGCTGGACGGGGCTCGACACCGCCAGCGCTGGCACGCCCGCCTTGCGGATGACCGGGCCCTCCGGCGACCTGCAGGTGCAGGCCGACGCGGTGGTGCTCGCCCTGGGCGGCGCCAGTTGGCCGCGCCTGGGTTCCGACGGCCGATGGCAGGCCGTGCTGGCTGCGGCGGGCGTGGAGGTGGCGCCCCTGCAGCCGGCCAACTGCGGCTTCGACACCGAGCCCTGGAGCGAACACCTGCGCGAACGCCATGCCGGCGCGGCGCTCAAGACCATCGCGATGACCTGGACCGGACCCGACGGCCAGCCGCGGCGGCAGCGCGGCGAATGCGTGGTCACCGCCACCGGCCTGGAGGGCAGCCTTGTCTACACCGCCTCCGCCGACCTGCGCGAGGCGCTGGCGCGCGAGGGCCAGGTCACGCTGTGGATCGACCTGCTGCCCGACCACGACGCCGAGCGCGTGGCCCGCGAGGTGGCGCATCCGCGCGGCTCGCGCTCGCTGGGCTCGCATCTCAAGTCCCGGCTCGGCCTGAGCGGCGTGAAGGCCGCGCTGCTGCACGAGTGCACGCCACGCGAGGTCCTGGGCGATCCGGCCGCGCTGGCCCGGCACCTCAAGGCCCTGCCGGTCCGCGTGCGGTGCCCGCGCCCGATCGACGAGGCCATCAGCAGTGCCGGCGGCGTTCGCCTGGAGGCGCTCGACGGCCACGGGATGCTGCGCGCCCTGCCGGGGGTCTTCTGCGCCGGCGAGATGCTCGACTGGGAGGCGCCGACGGGCGGCTACCTGCTCACGGCCTGCCTGGCGAGCGGGCGGGCGGCCGGCCGGGGTGTGCTCGCCTGGAGCCGCATGGCGGCCTCGGCCGAGGCCACGACGGCGCCGCCGTCCGCCGCCATCGCACCCGACTATCACAACGATAACGACGATTGCTTTGATCAGGGGAACGTGGCTGCCTAGAGTGTCTCCATCCCTCACCGCACGCAAAAAGGAGACGCGCATGTCCAGCGAAATGAAGTGCCCCTTCCACGCCAGCGCCGGCACCGCGGCGCACAGCGGCAGCCGCGGCAACCGCGACTGGTGGCCCAACCAGCTCAACGTCGGCATCCTGAACCAGCCCGCCGCGCGGGCGAACCCGATGGGCGAATCGTTCGACTACGCCGCCGAGTTCAAGACGCTCGATCTCGACGCGGTCGTCGCCGACCTGAAGGCGCTGATGAC
>JALOSQ010000024.1 GCA_025458335.1 Ideonella sp. | reverse complement strand
CGTTGGCCGCCGTGAACACCGACAGCGGGCGGCTGAGCGTGAGCGCGTTCGACGTGCCGCTCGCGTTCTGCTCGGGTGCGACGATGTCGAGATCGCCGAGTCCCTCGCAAGCCCGCACCAGCGCGGCGATGCCGGGGGCGAGGTATCCATCGTCGTTGGCCACCAGGATTCTCATCCGCGGCATTGTAGGCAGGCCGCCTGCTTATGATCCGCGTCCCCCCTGCCGAGACACGGACGAGACGCGATGAAAGCCTGGATCTGCGATCAACCGATCGGGCCCCAGGCCCTGCGCTGGACCGAGTGCCCCACGCCCGAGCCGAAGCCGGGCGAAGTGCGGGTGGCCATTGCCGCGGCCAGCCTGAACTTTCCCGACCTGCTGGTGGTCGCGGGCAAGTACCAGTTCAAGCCGGAGCCGCCGTTCGTGCCGGGCTCCGAGTTCGCCGGGACCGTCGAGGCGGTCGGTGAAGGCGTGCGCGGGCTGTCGGTTGGCCAGCGCGTCGCGGCCTTCGCGGGCACCGGGGGATTCGCCACGCATGCCTGCGTCGATGCGCGCCTGGTCATGCCGCTGCCTGCTGACTTCGACCTGGAGGACGCATCGGCGTTCCTGTGCACCTACGGCACGTGCCACCACGCGCTCGCCGACCGCGCCGCGCTGCAGGCCGGCGAGACCGTGCTGGTGCTCGGGGCGGCTGGCGGCGTCGGCACCGCCGCCCTCCAGATCGCCCGCACCTTGGGTGCCCGCGTGATCGCCGCCGCCTCCACGCCGGCCAAGCTCGAGGCCTGCCGCACCCTCGGCGCCGACGAGGTCGTCGATTACACCCAGGCTGATTTTCGCGACCGGCTCAAGGCGCTGACCAGCGGCCGCGGGCCCGACGTGATCGTGGACCCGATCGGCGGCGACCTGGCCGAGCCGGCGTTTCGGTCGATCGCCTGGCGCGGCCGCTACCTCGTCATCGGATTCGCGCAGGGCCGCATCCCCGCGATCCCGCTGAACCTCGCCCTGCTCAAGGGCGCTTCGCTCGTCGGCGTGTTCTGGGGTGACTTCGCACGACGAGAACCGCAGCGCAATGCTGCGGCGCTGGCGGAACTCGCGCGCTGGTACGCCGAGGGCAAGGTGAAGCCCGTGATCGATCGGCGCTGGCCGATGGAGCGGTTGCACGACGCATTCGAGCGCATGGCCGGCCGAGAGGTGGTCGGCAAGCTCGTGCTGGTCAACCCGGCCTGACCGTCAGGGCGTCGCGATCGTGCTGCGGGTTCTCGTCGCCGACGGCAACGAACTGGCGCGGCGGTTCTCCGCGCGTGTCGTGCGCGACGCTTTCCGGGGTCCGATCGATCTCGTCGAGTGCGGCGACGCCGAAGCCGTCGAGCAGGCCTGGCCGGCGCCGCCGTCCCCAGGCGAATCCCGGCTGCTGCTGGTCGATCTGGCCCTGCCGCCTGCCGGGGCCACACGCCTGCTGCGGCCGCACGCGCCGGCCACCGTGCAGGTCGTGACGCTGCTGTACGCCGACGACGAGGCGCTGTTTCCGTTGCTGCAGGCCGGCGCGGACGGCTACCTCCTCAAGGAAGACCGGTACGAGTCGATGGTCGAGCAACTGCAACGCATCGCCCAGGGCTGGCCCCCGATCACGCCGGCACTGGCCCGCCAGGCCCAGGCCCGGCTGGGTGCCCGGGCCTCGGCCGCTGACGCGGCCAGCACGCTGTCGCCCGATGAAGCGCAACTGCTGTCGCACCTGAGCAAGGGCTTCACGCTGCGGGAGGTCGCCCAGCAGCTGAAAGTCGACCCGCGCGCGGCCGCGGCCTTGGTGCGCTCGGTCTATCGCCAGCTGCGCGGCCCCGCCACGGCGGGTTGAGCCCCTCGACGCGGTCAGCCAGCCGCATCGGCGACTCACGCGCCGGGCGGCGGCGCGGCCGCGGCGATGCGCGGCGTGTCGACCCGCACGTCAGAGCACTGGGCCCGGTGGCGCAAGGCGTGGTCCATCACGACGAGCGCCAGCATCGCCTCGGCGATCGGGGTGGCCCGGATGCCGACGCACGGATCGTGACGGCCGTGGGTCTGCACCACCGTGGGTGCGCCCGTGAGGTCGATCGAGCGGCGCGGCGCGCGGATCGAGCTGGTGGGCTTGATCGCGATGGCCACCTCGAGATCCTGGCCCGTGCTCAGCCCGCCGAGCACGCCACCGGCATGGTTGGTCGCGAAGCCCTCGGGCGTGAGCTCGTCGCCGTGCACCGTGCCCGGTTGCTGGACACTCGCGAAACCGGCGCCGATCTCGACTCCCTTGACCGCATTGATGCCCATCATCGCGTAGGCGATGTCGGCATCGAGCTTGTCGAACAGCGGGTCGCCGAGCCCCACCGGCATCCCCCGGGCAATCACCCGGATGCGCGCGCCGCAACTGTCGCCGCGCTTGCGCAGCGCGTCCATGTAGGCCTCGAGGCGCGGGATGTCGCTGCGGTTGGCCGCGAAGAACGGGTTGCAGTCGATCTCGTCCCAGGACTCGAACGGGATCGCCTCGGTGCCGAGGTGCGTCATGTGCCCCGAGAAGCTCGTGCCGTGGTGCTCGAGCAGCCACTTGCGGGCCACGGCGCCAGCCGCGACCATCGGCGCGGTCAGGCGGGCCGACGACCGGCCGCCTCCGCGCGGGTCGCGGATGCCGTACTTGTGCCAGTAGGTGTAGTCGGCGTGTCCCGGCCGGAAGGTCTGCAGCAGGTCGTCGTAGTCCTTGCTGCGCTGGTCCGTGTTGCGGATCAGCAGGCAGATCGGCGCGCCGGTGGTGCGTCCCTGGAAGATGCCGGAGAGGATCTCGACCGCATCGGGCTCCTGGCGCTGCGTGACGTGGCGACTGGTGCCCGGGCGGCGGCGATCGAGTTGCGGCTGGATGTCGGACTCGGCGAGCTCGAGGCCGGGTGGGCAGCCGTCGATCACGCAACCGATCGCCGGGCCATGGCTCTCGCCGAAGTTCGTGACGCGAAACAGCTCGCCGAAAGTGGATCCGGGCATGGAGGCGCCGCACCGGGGCGGTCGAGGGGATAAAGCCGGATTCTAGGAACCAGCCCCCCGGGGCGGTCCGGACCCGGTGCTCAGCGGCAAACGGCCGGATCGAGCGCGCCGGCCACCAGGTGCCACAGGGCCCAGGCCGATGCGGCCGCCAGCAGCGCACCCGCCAGCCGCGTCACCGCTTGCGGCGTCGCCCAACCACCCGAGCGGCTGGACAGCCCGCGCCACAGCGCCGGGCCCGCCACGAGACCCAGGGACGAGCCAAGCGCGAAGGCTGCCATGACCGCCGCCCCGTCGAGCGGCGTCGAGGCCAGTGCCGCGACGACGAGGGCCGATTGCAGCAGCCCGCAGGGCCAGGCACCCCACAACAGCCCGACGCTCGCCAGGCGACGCGCTGGCGTCGTGCCAACCGCCGAGGCCGACGGCCCGGTGACCCAGCGCGACAGGCGACGGCTGAACTCCTGCATCCAGCCGGGCTGGCGACCGCTCACCAGCAGCCACAGCCCCAGCGCGACCGCGCCCACGTGCAGCATTGCCCACATCGGGCGCAGCGGCGCCGCCGTCGCGCCGATCGAGGCCAGGGCCGAGACACTGGCCGCGACCACGGCACCCAGCGCGGCATAGCTGACCAGGCGGCCGGCAAGCAGGGCGCCGGTTCGCGCGACGACCGTCTCAGCCGCTGGTGCCGGCGTCATCCAGACGACACCGGCCGACGCGCCGACAGCCTCGGCCGCGCCGGAGGCCGGCGCCACCGATTCCCGCCGGCGCCGTCCTGGGCCGACCAGCGTTGCGCAGACGGCACCGCACATGGCCGCGCAGTGCGGCGAGCCGGCCAGGCCCATCAGCAGCGCGGTCGCCGCGAGGGTCGCGCTCATGCCCGGGCTCAGATGATCCGCGAGAAGCGTTCGCGCGTGCGATCGGCCTGCAGGTACCGGTCGAAGACCATGGCGACCGCCCGCACGAAGAACCAACCCAGCGGCGTGACCTGCAGCGCGGCGGGCTCGATCTCGACCAGGCCATCGCGCTCCATCGCGGCGAGCCGCTCGAACTCGGGCGCGAAGTGACTGCGCATGTCAATCAGGTGCGAGACCTCGATCGACTCGAACTCGACCCGGCCTTGGCACATCACCGCCATGATCACGGCACGGCGCACCAGGTCGTCACGGGTGAGCGCGAGGCCGCGCACCACCGGAAACTGCTCGCGCTGCAGCGCGTCGTAGTACTCGTCGAGCGTCTTGGCGTTCTGGCTGTAGGTCGCGCCGATGCGGCCGATCGCCGAGACACCGAGCGCGACCAGGTCGCAGTCGGGCTGCGTGCTGTAGCCCTGGAAGTTGCGATGCAGCCGGCCCTGGCGCTTGGCGATGGCCAGCGGGTCGTCCGGCAGCGCGAAGTGATCCATGCCGATGTAGTCGTAACCCTGCCCGATGAAGCCGGCGATCGCCTCGGCCAGCATCTGGACCTTCTGACCGGCCGGTGGGATCTGCCCGGCGTCGATGCGCCGCTGCGGCTTGAACCGCTGCGGCAGGTGGGCGTAGGCATACAGCGCAATGCGGTCGGGCCGAAGGGCCGTGACCTGGCGCACCGTGCGCTGCAGCGACTGCGGCGTCTGCAGGGGCAGGCCGTAGATGAGGTCGACATTGGTCGACTCGAAGCCCAGCGCGCGCGCCTCGGCCATCAGCGTGGCCACGCTCTCGAAGCTCTGCACGCGATGCACGGCCTGCTGGACGGCCGGGTCGAAGTCCTGCACGCCGAAGCTCAGCCGGTTGAAGCCCAGGTCGCGCAGCTTGCGCAGCCGCTGCGGCGTGACGGTGCGCGGGTCGACCTCGATCGAGATCTCCGCGCCGGGGGTGAACCGGAAGGCCGCCCGCAACGCTTGGTTGAGGCGATCGAGCTCGTCGTCGCTCAGGAAGGTGGGCGACCCGCCGCCGAAGTGCATCTGCGAGACCGGCTGCCCCACCCCGAGTTCGCGCACGTGCAGGGCGATCTCGCGCTCGAGCGCCTCGAGGTACGGCAAGGCGCGGTCGTGATGCCGCGTGATGACCTTGTTGCAGGCGCAGTAGTAGCACACCGACTCGCAGAACGGGATGTGCACGTACACCGACATCGTCGACGAGCCCGCCACGATGCCGGCCCCGTGCGCGCGCTGCCACAGCGCCTGCCGGTAGTGCTCTGCCGTGAATGCCTCGACGAAACGGTCGGCCGTCGGGTAGGACGTGTATCGCGGGCCCGGCACGTCGAAACGGCCGAGCAAAGCCTCCGAGATCGGCGGCGCCGCAGGGCCCTCGGGCGCCTCCGGAGTCGTGTCGACGTCGTCGGCGAGGGGGAATCGGCTGCCTTGAACCATGACGGCACTGTGCCAAACACAGCCGCGCTGCCGTTGACACACGTCAACGGGACTGCTGTGACCGGGCCCGCCGGGCGCCAGGAGCCGCGCAGGGCTCACCCGGGTAAACACGGAGCCCCGCGTCATCGGCGCCTGCGGACGACCTGAGGCAAACTCCATGCCCATAATGGCGTCAATGCATTCCTACACGCCGATCAAGCTCGAGGCCTTCAAGGTCGCTTGTTCGAGTTGCAACCTTCGCGAGCTGTGCTTGCCGGTCGGGTTGTCGCAGCCCGACATCGAGCAGCTCGATTCGATGGTCTCGGTCCGGCGCACGGTCGCGCGTGGCGAGATGCTGTTCCGCACCGGCGACGCGTTCCAGAGCCTGTACGCCGTGCGAACCGGGTTCTTCAAGACCTGCGTCTCGTCCGAGGACGGGCGTGACCAGGTGACCGGCTTCCAGATGGCCGGCGAGCTGCTCGGGCTGGACGGGATCAGCAATGATCGCCACTCCTGCGACGCCGTGGCGCTGGAGGACTCGCAGGTCTGCGTCATCCCCTACACGCAGCTCGAGGAGCTTTCGCGCGATTTCGGCGACCTGCAGCGGCAGTTCCACAAGATCATGAGCCGCGAGATCGTGCGCGATCACGGTGTGATGCTGCTGCTCGGTTCGATGCGAGCGGAGGAGCGCCTCGCGGCCTTCCTGCTCAACCTGACGCAGCGCCTGCAGGCGCGTGGGTTCTCGGGCTCGGCGCTGATCCTGCGCATGACCCGCGAGGAAATCGGCAGCTACCTGGGACTGAAGCTCGAGACGGTGAGCCGGACCTTCTCGAAGTTCCAGGAAGAAGGCCTCCTCGAGGTCAAGCAGCGGCAGATCAAGGTGCTCGACCCCGAGGGGCTGCGCAAGCTGGTCAACGGCACCCCGTCCTGCTAGGGCCCTGGCATGGGCTGTGGGCGGCGTCGCCCGTCGCTGGCGGCCTGGCCTGACTCATGGCACAGCGACCCGGTGCGAGTGCCGCCTCCGGGTCTTGGCCGATCGACGCTCAGTTTCCGCGCGATTCGGCAGCCTCGTCCTCGAACGGCCGGCCACGGTTCACGGCCCTGGCACTGGCGCACAGCAGTGCGCTCAGCGCCCCCGAGATGGCGATCACGCCCCAGAACACGAGGAAGCTGACGGTGTAGACCGCCTGACGCGACCATTCGATCGGCGCGCCGTTGAATCCGTGCAGGTCACCGGGATCGACGACGGCAAACACCAGGATCTCAAGCACGCAGGCCATCAGGAACGACGGCCACAGGATGGTGAACCACAGACGGTGCTTGAGCACGACACGCTCCTCCCTCGGCAACGCCTGGCAGGACGCCTCAGGACTCCGGCGTCGCGGCGTGATTGCGCGCCCGGCTGGCCGGCGCCAGCGGCGCCTTCGGGTCGGTCGTGCGTGACATGTCGTCCTGCACGTGCACCCGGCCCTGGACCGGGTCGAGGATGACCGGATCGATGTGCTTCCAGGCCACCACCGCGCTGGCGATGCTGGCGATCACGACCGACAGCGGTCCGCCGATCACCATCCAGACCATCGGCTCACGGTACCAGGGGCGCTCGGGCTGGCTCGGCAGGGTGGCGGACATGGCAGGGTCTCCTGGTTGATGCGGGCCTGCTGGCCTGCAACGGGTTCTGGCGATTCAGCGCGGCACGACGAACGTCGTTTCCTCGACGATGGTCACGGCACCAGCGGCATTCGGTGGCCCGCTGGCCTCGCGGGTGATGGAGAACTGGATCGGGTGCGCCCCGCTCCCGAGGCTGGCGGCGGCCTCAGGCGGAATCCGGACGTTCACGACCAGCCAGCGGGCTTCCGTCGGGGCGATCTCGGTGCTGGCGCGGCCGTCGATCTCGATGCCGGAGGCACCGCTGACCGCGATGCGGTAGCGCTGAAGCTCCTCGGTGGCATTCATGATCTGCAGCCGATACACGTTCTCGATGCGGCCTTCGTCGACGATGCGCGCCAGCGTCGCCCGGTCACGCACCACGTCGACCTTGAACGGCGTGCGCAGGTACAGGCTCACCGCGAATGCCGCGCAAATGAGCACCATCACGGCCGAGTAGATCAGCACGCGCGGGCGAAGCACC
Source organism: Ideonella sp. (assembly GCA_025458335.1). Taxonomy (GTDB): domain Bacteria; phylum Pseudomonadota; class Gammaproteobacteria; order Burkholderiales; family Burkholderiaceae_C; genus JAIYCR01. The sequence goes on along the minus strand of JALOSQ010000024.1, from coordinate 7,669 downwards.
CGCCGCAGCATCGCCGAGCGGTCCCAGTGCTGGTCCATGCCGTTCTGCGTGACGTACCGCACCAGCCCGCGCGGGTAGCCCATCTTGTCCATCACGCCATCGCAGACGTCGATGCAGGCGGCGCACCCGATGCACTCGTATTGCAGGCCCTTGCGGATATCGATGCCGGTCGGGCAGACCTGGACGCACAGGCCGCAGTCGATGCAGTCACCCTTGCCGGCACTCGCCAGCGCAGCGTGCGGCATCGAGCGCGGGCGCGAGCCGCGCGGCTCGCCGCGGCCCGGGTCGTAGCTGATGATCATCGTGTCCTTGTCGAACATCGCGCTCTGGAAGCGCGCGTACGGACACATGTACTTGCAGACCTGCTCGCGCATGAAGCCGGCATTGCCGTAGGTGGCGAAGCCGTAGAACAGGATCCAGAACGTCTCCCAGGGCCCGAGACCGAAGGTCGCGACCGAGTGTCCGAGCGTGCGGATCGGCGTGAAGTAGCCGACGAAGGTGAAGCCGGTCCACAGCCCGATGGCAACCCAGGCGGCCTGCTTGCCGCCCTTGCGGGCGAACTTCTCGAGTGTCCAGGGGCCCTGGTCGAGCTTCATGCGCGCGTTGCGGTCGCCCTCGAGCTTGCGCTCGACCCACATGAAGATCTCGGTGTAGACGGTCTGCGGGCAGGCATAGCCGCACCACAGCCGCCCGGCCACCGCCGTGAACAGGAACAGCGCGTAGGCGCTGAGGATCAGAAGCCCGGTGAGGTAGATGAAGTCCTGCGGGTACAGGACCAGGTTGAAGATGTAGAAGCGCCGTGCCTCGAGATTGAACAGGACCGCCTGGCGGTCGTTCCACATCAACCAGGGCAGGCCGTAGAACACCAGCTGCGTGATGAACACCAGCGCCCAGCGCCAGGTGGCGAACCAGCCCGAGACGCTGCGCGCGTAGATCTTCTTCTGCGCGGCATACAGGGAGACGAGTTCAGCGGCGGCGTCGTCTCGGGCGGCGGTGTTCATCGTGGTACTGCTGCCGGCCGACGGCGAGTCGGCCAACTCGAGGTTGCGTTACGGCTTCGACGTCTGGGCGACCCGGGCCTCGTTCCTGCCCTGCGACAGGCCCCAGACATAGGCCGCCAGGACATGGATCTGCTCGGGCGTCATGCGGCTGCCCTGGGCCGGCATGTTGTTCTGGATGCCGTTGGTGATGGCATTGATCACCGCCTGCTCGCCCCAGCCGTGCAGCCAGACCTTGTCGGTCAGGTTGGGGGCGCCGAGCGCCTGGTTGCCCTTGCCATCGGCGCCGTGGCAGGCCGCGCACACCACGAACTTGGCCTGCCCCAGCTGGGCCGCGACCGCGTTGTGCGGGCCGCCGGACAGGCTGAGCACGTAGTTCGCCACGTTCTTGACGTCGTCGGCAGAGCCGACCGCCGCGGCCATCGCCGGCATGTTCCCCGCCCGTCCGTTCGTGATTGTCTCGATGATCTTGGCGTGGTCGCCGCCCCAGAGCCAGTCGTTGTCCGCGAGATTCGGGAATCCCTTGCTCCCGCGTGCGTCCGATCCGTGGCACTGCGCGCAGTTGTTGAGGAACAGCCGCTCGCCGATGCCCATGGCCTGCGGGTCCTGCGCCAGCGCGGCGGCGTCCATCTTGACGAACTTGCCGTAGACGGCCTCCATGGCTGCCTTGGCCTTGGCCTGCTCGGCCTCGTACTGACCGGTGCTGCTCCAGTTCAGCGAACCCTTGTGACTGCCGAGCCCCGGGTAGAAGAACAGATAAAGCGCCGCGAACACCACGGTGATGACGAACAGGTACATCCACCACCGGGGCAGCGGGTTGTTCAGTTCCTTCAGGTCACCGTCCCAGACGTGGCCGGTGGTGTTGTCCTCGGCCATCTGCTTGCGCTTGCTCGCCGCGATCAGCAGCGCCAGGCAGGCGAGCAGGCTAATGATCGTGACGACGGCGACGAACATCGCCCAGCCACTGTTGACGAAGTCGCTCATCGTGCTTCTCCTTCGCGACGCGGCATGCCATCACCCTCTGCCGCGAACGGCAGCATGGCGGCCTCGTCGAACTGCTTCTGGTTGCGGCGGGACCAGGCCCAGCCGACGATGCCGAGAAAGGCCAGCAGCAACACGACGGTCACCGCAGCGCGCAGGTCATTGACGTCCATGCGGTCCTCCTCGGGTGATCACTTGACCGCGGTGCCGAGCACCTGCAGGTACGCGATGAGCGCGTCCATCTCGCTCTTGCCCTTGACCGCGTCGCCGGCACCGGCAATCTCGTCGTCGGTGTAAGGCACGCCGACCATCCGCAGCGCCTTCAGCTTGGGGGCCATCGCCGCCGGGTCGACGCCTGCCTTCTCGAGCCACGGGTAGGCCGGCATGTTGGACTCCGGCACCACGTCACGCGGATTGATCAGGTGGATACGGTGCCACTCGTCGCTGTACTTGCCACCGACCCGGTGCAGGTCGGGGCCCGTGCGCTTGCTGCCCCACTGGAATGGGTGGTCGTAGACGAACTCACCTGCGGTCGAGTAGTGGCCGTAGCGCAGCGTCTCGGCGCGGAACGGCCGGATCATCTGCGAGTGGCAGGTGTAGCAGCCCTCGCGGATGTAGACGTCGCGTCCGGCGAGCTGCAGCGGCGTGTAGGGCTTGAGGCCCTCGACGGCCTGGGTCGTCGACTTCTGGAAAAACAGCGGCACGATCTCGACGAGGCCGCCGATGGCGACCGCGACGATGATCAGCACGATCATCAGGAAGTTGCTGGTCTCGATCTTCTCGTGCGAGAAGGTCGGAACCGGCGCATTGGGATTGGCCATGGTGATGCTCCTGGGTCCTTGGCGTTCCGGTTCTCGGGCTCAGGCGGCGGCCGCCGCGGGCGTCACGCGCACGGGCTGGTCGCTGCCGGCCGTGGCCGTCTTGACCACGTTCCAGGCCATCACCAGCATGCCGGCGAGGTACAGCGTGCCGCCGACCAGGCGGATCACGTAGAACGGGAAGCTGGCCTTGACGCTCTCGACGAAGGTGTAGACGAGCGTGCCGTCGGGGTTGACCGCACGCCACATCAGGCCCTGCATCACGCCCGAGATCCACATCGCGGCGATGTAGAGCACGATGCCGATGGTGGCGATCCAGAAGTGCAGCTCGATCGCCTTGGTGCTGTACATCTTGGTCCGGCCGAACATGCGCGGGATCAGGTAGTACAGCGAGCCCATGCTGACGAGGCCCACCCAGCCGAGCGCGCCACTGTGCACGTGGCCGATCGTCCAGTCCGTGTAGTGCGACAGCGCGTTGACGGTCTTGATGGACATCATCGGACCCTCGAACGTGCTCATGCCGTAGAACGACAGCGACACGATGAGGAACTTCAGGATCGGGTCGTCGCGCAGCTTGTGCCAGGCACCGCTGAGCGTCATGATTCCGTTGATCATCCCGCCCCACGACGGCGCGAGCAGAACCAGCGAGAACAGCATCCCGATCGACTGCGTCCAGTCCGGCAGCGCCGTGTAGTGCAGGTGATGCGGGCCCGCCCACATGTAGGTGAAGATCAGCGCCCAGAAGTGCACGATCGACAGGCGGTAGCTGTAGACCGGGCGCTCGGCCTGCTTCGGGATGAAGTAATACATCATCCCCAGGAAGCCGGCGGTGAGGAAGAAGCCCACCGCGTTGTGGCCGTACCACCACTGGACCATCGCGTCCTGCACGCCGGCGTAGGCCGAGTAGCTCTTGGTCAGGCTCACCGGGATCGCGGCGCTGTTGACCAGGTGCAGGATCGCCACCGTCAGGATGAACGCGCCGAAGAACCAGTTGGCCACGTAGATGTGGCGAACCTTGCGCTGGCCGATCGTGCCGAAGAACACGACGGCGTACGCGACCCACACGACCGTGATCAGCACGTCGATCGGCCACTCGAGCTCAGCGTACTCCTTGCCGCTCGTCCAGCCCATCGGCAGCGAGATCGCCGCCAGCAGGATCACGAGCTGCCAGCCCCAGAAGGTGAAGCTCGCCAGCGGCCCGCCGAACAGGCGGACCTGGCAGGTCCGCTGCACCACGTAGTAGCTGGTCGCGAAGAGGGCGCACCCGCCGAACGCGAAGATGACCGCGTTCGTGTGCAGCGGCCGCAGCCGCCCGTAGGTGATCCACTCGATGCCGAAGTTGAGCGCGGGCCAGGTCAACTGTGCAGCGATGATGACGCCGACGAGCATGCCGACGACGCCCCACAACACCGCGGCAAGCGCGAAGTTGCGGACCACTGAATCGTTGTATGCGGCGGTCGAGGTGACCGCTGGACCTGTGCCGAGCGCTGCTGCCGTTGCGGTACTGCTGGCCATCATGCTGCTCCTTCTCCAACCTCCCTAGCGAGGCTGCGCGGATTGTTCGAGGCGCACTCAGGAGCGGGCTTGATCCGTGTCAACCGGGGGTGGGTCGCCCCTCAGGATGCGTTCGCCCTCGCGCTCGATGTCGTCGAACTGGCCACTGTGTAAGGCCCACGCAAAGATGCCGATGATTGCCAGCACGAGCACGACCGACAGCGGCACCAGCACGTAGAGGATCTCCATCAGGCGCTCCCGGTCGGGCTCGAAGGGTGCGGCACATTGCGCCCGACGCGTTGCGCGTTGGCGATCACGAGCAGCGAACTCGCAGCCATGCCGACTCCGGCCACCCAGGGCGGCAGCCAGCCGGCCACGGCCAGCGGGATGCCGATGGCGTTGTAGGTGATGGCCCAGCGGATGTTCTGCCGAACGATGCGCATCGCATCGCGGGCGATGGCGCGGCTCGCGACGACGTCCCCGAGGCGGTTGGCAAGCAGGATCGCGTCGGCGTTCGATTGCGACACCGCGGCCCCGTGGGCGAGCGCGAACGACACGTCGGCACGCGCGAGGACGGGTGCATCGTTGAGCCCGTCGCCCACCATCGCGACCACGCGCCCCCGAGACTGCGCGCCCTCGACCGCGGCGAGCTTGTCCTCGGGCGACGCAGCGCCGCGTGCCAGCCCGATGCCCACGCGCCGAGCCGTGGCCTCCGCGCGCGACGCCTCGTCGCCCGACAGCACGGTCACCTCGAGGCCGGCTTCGCGCAACGCGGCCACGGTGTCACCGGCATCAGCACGCAACACCTCTTCGAAATGGAACGCCAGCAGCGGACGCCCGCGCGGACCGAAGACGACCCGACCGGCCTCGGCACCGGGCGACGACACCGGCGTGTCCCGCACGAAGGACTCTCGCCCCAGCCGCCAGGCCTGCCCGTCGACCCCGACCGCCTCGAGGCCCTGGCCGGCATGGTCACGAACCTCGCTCCACACGACGCGCGCGGCATCGCGGCTGTCTGCCGTGGCCGCCAGCGCACGTGACAGGGGATGACGCGACCAGCCCGCCAGGGCAGCCGCCTCGCGGGCATGCTGCTCGACCACCGCGGGTTCGAGCAGCGGGTCGAGCGGCTCGACGTGCTGCACCCGCAGGCGGTCCTCGGTGAGCGTGCCGGTCTTGTCGAGGAACACCGCATCGACCCGTGCCAGGGCTTCGAGCGCATCGAGGCGCCGAAGCAGCACGCCGCGCTGCGCCAAGGCGCCGGCCGCGGCGAGCAGGCCGGACGGCGCGGCGAGCGCCAGCGCGCAGGGACACGTCACCACCAGCACCGCCACGGCGACCCAGACCGCGCGCGACGGGTCGACAAGGCTCCAGCCGAACGCGGCCGCTGCGGCGATCGCGAGCACCGCCCACAGGAACGGCCCCGCCACGCGGTCGGCGGCGCGCACCAGGCTCGGCCGCTGCGTGAGCGCGCTGCGCATCAACGTCACGATCTCCTCGTACCGGGTGTCCGGCCCGACCCGCTCGATGCGCATGACCACCGGCGTGTCGAGGTTCAGGCTGCCGGCGACCACGGCATCGCCGACCGCCTTGGGCACCGGGCTCGACTCACCCGTCAGCAGCGCCTCGTCGGCGTGCGTGCGCCCTTCGAGCACGACGCCGTCCCCGGCGAAGGCCTGCCCGGCGGCCACGCGCACCCGGTCGCCCGGCACGAGCCGCGCGGGCGCCACCGGCGTCACCCGGCCATCGGCGTCGAGCCGGTCGACCGTCTCCGGCAGGCGCGCCAGCGACGACTCCAGGCGAACGGCTGCGCGGTGCCGCATCGTGAGCTCGACGAAGCGCCCGCCGAGCAGGAAGAAGACGAACATCGTCAGCGAGTCGAAGTAGACGTCGTGGCCGAACAGGCCGCCCGGGTCGAAGGTCGCCCAGGTGCTCGCCACGAAGGTGACCGCGATGCCGAGCGCCACCGGCACGTCCATGCCGATCCGGCGCGACCGCACGCTGCGCCAGGCGCCGCGGAAGAACGGCCCGGCCGAGAAGAGCACCACCGGCACGCTGAGCACCCAGCTGGCCCACTGCAGCAGGTCGAGCATCTCGCGCGAGAGCTCGCCGGGCTGGGCGACGTACGCCGGCGTGGCGTACATCATCACCTGCATCATGCAGAAGCCGGCGACGAACAGCCGCCACAGCGCCTGCCGGCGCTCGCGCAGGCGTTCGGCGCGCGCCGGGGCTGCTGCATCGGGCACGGCCCCGTAGCCGGCACGATCCACCGCGGCCACCACGGCCGAGGCCTGTACGCGCTGCGGGTCCCAGTGGACCTCGGCACGCTGGCTGCCTGGGCTCACGGTCACCGACACGACGCCAGGGACGGTCGCGACGGCCGACTCGATCGTGTCGCTGCAGGCCGCGCAGTGCATGCCCGTGATCTGGAACTGCGACACCCCGATCCGCCGGCCGCCGGGCTCGACGTGCCAGCGTGTGTACTGCGCCAGATGCTCGGGGTCGTCGAACGCCGCCCAGCGGGCCTCGCGGACCGGCGTGGCGTCGAAGGCGTGATCTGGCGCCTCGGCGCTCGAGGCCACCAGGGCCTCGCGGGCAGGGTTCAGGAGGGCGGACATCGGTTCGGTCGGACAGCGCCACCTCGGGCGGGCTTCACACGGGCGGCCGGCCATCGACCGAGGTCCAGTAATCTTCAGGGCCTGGAGGCCCCGCCCGCATGATCTATGTCAAGACCGATCCGAGCCCTGCAACGGGCGGGGTGACAGGCCGCCTCGGGGCAGGCACGGTGCCTCGTCGCTTGAGGCTGGTCGGATGGCTCGCCGCGGGCCTGTGGTGCCTGTCGGCACCTCCGGCGCAGGCCCAGCCCGTCGAGGGTCAGCCGCAGCAGCTGCCCACGGTGGCGCTCACCGCCGGCTTCCACCGCATCGTCGCGATGGTGGCCGACGACCCCCCCGAACGCAGCCACGGGCTGATGTGGCGCCGCGAGATGGGGGCCAACGAAGGAATGCTCTTCGTGTTCGAGCAGGCTTCGCAGCAGTGCTTCTGGATGCGCAACACGCTGATCCCGCTGTCGATCGCGTTCCTGCGCGACGACGGCACGATCGTCAACGTGGCCGAGATGAAGCCGCAGACCACCGACAGCCACTGCTCGGCAGCGCCGGTGCGCTATGCGCTCGAGATGAATGCCGGCTGGTTCAGTCGCAAGGGCCTGCGGGCCGGCGATCGCCTGGCCGGGCCACCGTTCACCGGCGGCCGGTGAACCGCCGGGCGGGCGTCCTGGGGACGGACGCCCGCGCTAGGGGTATCGCGGGACGGCGGGCCGGCGGGTGCCGGCCGTGGACCACCTGCCCGCTGTCGGGGGACGTCAGGCGAAGTTCTTCG
>JALOSQ010000231.1 GCA_025458335.1 Ideonella sp. | reverse complement strand
ATGCGGTTGCTGATCGCGCAGGCTTCTTCCATCGAGCGCGTGTGGATCAGCGCCCCGCGGCCCTCGAGCGAGGCGCGGATCACCTTCTCGCGCGGCATCTGCGGCAGCAGCCGCTCGATCGCCTCGGCCACACGATCGATGTAGGCCGCGTCGGGGCAGAGCAGGATGCTCTGCGCGAGTTCGTCGTGCTCGGCCTGGCTGAACAGGTCCATCGCCACCCAGTCGGGCGGCGTCGTCCCGTCGGCCAGCACCAGGATCTCGCTCGGCCCCGCGATCATGTCGATGCCCACCTGGCCGAACACGCGGCGCTTGGCACTGGCCACGTAGGCATTGCCCGGCCCGGTGATCTTGTCCACCCGCGGCACGGTGGCCGTGCCGTAGGCGAGCGCGGCCACCGCCTGCGCCCCGCCGATGGTGAAGGCGCGATCCACCCCGGCCACCGCTGCCGCGGCGAGCACCAGCGGGTTGCGCTCGCCCAAGGCGGCGCTCGCGACGCCGCCACCCGAACCCGCCCCGCTCGCGACGCCGCCACCCGAACCCGCCCCGCTCGCGACGCCGCCGCCCGAACCCGCGGCAACCCCGGCGCCGCCGGTCGCCACGCTGCCGCGCGCCGGCGTGGGCACGACCATCACGATCTCGCCGACGCCAGCCACGTGGGCCGGCACGGCGTTCATCAGCAGGCTCGACGGGTAGGCCGCCTTGCCGCCGGGCACGTAGATGCCCACGCGGTCCAGCGGCGTGACCTTCTGGCCGAGCAGCGAGCCATCGGCATCGCGGTAACTCCACGAGCGGCTCGAGACCTCGAGCTGCCGCTCGTGGTACTCGCGGATGCGGCGCGCGGCGGCCTCCAGCGCCCGGCGCTGCGCCGGGGTAATCGACTCCAGGGCGGCCTCGAGCTCGCGGCGGGGGATCTCCAGCGCCGGCATCGAGTCGGCCGCCAGGCCGTCGAAGCGCCGGGTGTACTCGAGCACCGCGGCGTCGCCGCGCGTCTTGACGTCGGCCAGGATCGTCGCGACCCGGTCCTCGATCGACGCGTCGGTCTCGGCCGACCAGTGCAGCACGCGCTCGAACGCCCCCTCGAAGCCGGGGTCCGTGGTGGAAAGCCGTCTCAGCTGCAACGCCATCGTTCGTTCCCTGCGCGTGCGAGGCCCGTCGTCCGCGCCCGCCACGTACCGTTCACCGCCGGACGGACCCAGTCCGCCCCCTCACCTCGCCGAGCGCGCCGCCGCAGCGGCCGCCAGCGTGTCGATCAGCCCGCGCACCGTCTCGCGCTTGACCTTCAGCGACGCCTGGTTCACGACCAGGCGGGCCGAGATGGGCATGATCTGCTCGACCTCGACGAGCTGGTTCGCCCGCAGCGTGCCGCCGGTGGACACCAGGTCGACGATCGCGTCGGCCAGGCCGGTCAGCGGCGCGAGTTCCATCGAGCCGTACAGCTTGATGGTGTCCACGTGCACGCCCTTGGCCGCGAAGTGCTCGCGCGCGATGCGCACGTACTTGGTCGCCACGGCCAGCCGCGAGCCCTTGCGCACCGCCGCCTGGTAGTCGAAGTCGGCGCGCACCGCCACGCTCATGCGGCAGCGCGCGATGCCCAGGTCGACCGGCTGCACCAGGCCGTCACCGCCGTGCTCGACCAGCGTGTCGCGCCCGACGATGCCCAGGTCGGCACCGCCGTACTGCACGTAGGTGGGAACGTCGGTGGCCCGCACCAGCACCAGCCGCACGTCGGGCCGCGAGGTGCCGATGATCAGCTTGCGCGACGTCTCCGGATCCTCGGCCGGCACGATGCCGGCCTGCGCGAGCAGCGGCAACGCCTCGTCGAAGATGCGACCCTTGGACAGCGCGAAGGTCACCATGGCCGGCGCGCTCATGCAACGACCCCCCTGCCGCTCACGCGCTCGATGTCGGCCCCGAGGCCGCGGAGCTTGTCTTCCATGCGCTCGTAGCCGCGGTCGAGGTGGTAGATGCGGTCGACGAGGGTCTCGCCATCAGCCACCAGGCCGGCAATCACCAGGCTGGCCGAGGCGCGCAGGTCGGTGGCCATCACGGTCGCGCCCGACAGGCGCTCGACGCCCTGCACCAGCGCGGTGTGGCCGTCGATGTCGATGCGCGCCCCGAGCCGCAGCAGCTCGTTGACGTGCATGAAGCGGTTCTCGAAGATCGTCTCGGTCACCTTGCTCGCGCCCTCGGCGATGCAGTTGACCGCCATGATCTGCGCCTGCATGTCGGTGGGGAACGCGGGGTACTCGCTGGTGCGCACCGACACTGCCTTCGGCCGGCCGCGGGCGCGCACGCGGATCCACGGCACGTCCGCCTCGGCGCCGGCCGTGATCTGGGCCCCGGCCTCGCGCAGCTTGTCGATCACGGCGTCGAGGTGCTCGGAGCGGGCGCCGCGCAGCAGGACGTCGCCGCCGGTGGCCACCGTGGCCGCGAGGAAGGTGCCCGCCTCGATGCGGTCGGGCACGACGCGGTGCGTCGCCCCGTGCAGCCGATCGACGCCGCGGATGCGGATCTTGCTCGTGCCGTGGCCCTCGATGCGCGCGCCCATCGCGATCAGCAGCTCGCACAGGTCGGGCACCTCGGGCTCCTGCGCCGCGTTCTCGAGCACCGTCTCGCCCTCGGCCAGCACCGCCGCCATGATGAAGTTCTCGGTGCCGGTGACCGTCACCATGTCGGTCGTGATCCGCGCACCTCGCAGCCCGCCGCGACCCGAGCCCGGTCGGCCCGGCGCCTTGGCGATGATGTAGCCGTGCTCGACCCGGATGTCGGCGCCCATGGCCTGCAAGCCCTTGATGTGCTGGTCGACCGGCCTGGACCCGATCGCGCAGCCGCCGGGCAGCGAGACGGTGGCCTCGCCGAAGCGCGCGAGCAGGGGCCCCAGCACCAGCACCGAGGCGCGCATCGTCTTGACGAGTTCGTATGGCGCCTCGGGCGAGGTCAGGCGGCTCGAGTCCAAGCGCACGGTGCCCGGCGCGCCCTCCACCCAGTCCGCACTCGCTCCCATGTTGCGCAGCAGCCGGCATGTGGTGGCGACGTCCTGGAGGCGCGGCACGTTCGCGAGCGTCACCGGCTCGGGCGTGAGCAAGGCGGCACACAACTCGGGCAGCGCGGCATTCTTGGCGCCGGAGATCGCCACCTCGCCTTCGAGACGGCGGCCGCCGCGGATCAGGATCTTGTCCATCGGGTTGGAAGGCAGATGAGGGGGCTGAGGAGACGGGGGACTGGGGAGAAGCGCGTGCGGACGGGAACAGTGGGGCGGGATGCCTGGGTCGGGCCGCGGTGCCGGGTGCCACCCCGCAGGCCGCCTGCCGTGCCGACCTGGCCGCGTTCGCAGCCGGGCGGCTCGACCGCCTCAGCGGTGGTGGTGCGCCGCCTCGCCGGCAACCGAGCCGGCCCACTCGGCCGGGGTCAACGTCTTCATCGACAGCGCATGGATCTGCTCGCGCATCCGATCCCCCAGGGCCCGGTAGACCCGCTGGTGCCGCGCGACCCGGTTGGCACCCTCGAACTCGGGCGACACGATCGTGGCGAAGAAGTGCCGGCCGTCGCCCTCCACCTCCAGGTGGGTGCAGGCGAGCCCCTGCGCGATGAAGCGCTGGACGTCGGCGGCGGTGGGCTCGTTCATCGCCGCGATTCTAGGCGGGCGCGCCGCCGGCCCGCCCGCCCCGGGGCTCGTCGGTACCGGGAACGCGCCGGGATCAGGCCCGGATCTTGTAGCCGACCTGCAGCAGGCGCACGCCCAGCCCGCAGACGACCACCACGGCGGTCGCGGTCACGCCCAGGCTGAGCCAGGGCGAGGCGTCGCTCGCCCCGTGAAAGCCACGCCGGAAGCCGTCGATCACGTAGAAGAACGGGTTGAGGTGGCTCGCCGCCTGCCAGAACGCGGGCAGCGAATGCACCGAGTAGAAGACGCCCGACAGGAAGGTCATGGGCATCACGACGAAGTTCTGGAACGCCGCGATCTGGTCGAACTTCTCGGCCCACAGGCCCGCGATCAGGCCCAACGCGCCCATCAGCGCCGCCCCGAGCGTGGCGAACACGAGGATCCACCCGGGCTGCGCGAGCGGCAGCGGCGCGAACCACGCGGTGACTGCCAGCACCCCGGCGCCCACGGCCAGGCCGCGCACGACGGACGCGCCCACGTAGGCGACGAACCACGCCCA
>JALOSQ010000230.1 GCA_025458335.1 Ideonella sp. | reverse complement strand
CTACCGCCACTGGAGCTACGGCAAGGAGTTCATCGCCACCGAGAAGAACTACAAGCGCGGCCACATGGGCCTGGCCTACGAGATCGTCATCAACAGCAATCCCTGCATCAGCTACCTGATGGAGGAGAACACGATGGCGATGCAGGCGCTGGTGATCGCGCATGCCGCCTACGGCCACAACAGCTTCTTCAAGGGCAACTACCTGTTCCGCATGTGGACCGACGCGGCGTCGATCATCGACTACCTCGTCTACGCCAAGAACTACGTCGCCGAGTGCGAGGAGAAGCACGGGCTCGACGCCGTCGAGGAGGTGCTCGACTCCTGTCACGCCCTGCAGAACTACGGCGTCGACCGCTACCGCCGCCCGAGCCGCAAGTCGCTGGCCCAGGAGCTCGCAGACCGCAAGGACCGCGAGGCCTACGCGCAGCAGCAGGTCAACGACCTGTGGCGCACGCTGCCCAGGCGCGCCGACAAGGCCGGCGCCGACCGCGAGTCGCGTCGCTTCCCGGAGGAGCCGCAGGAGAACCTGCTGTACTTCATCGAGAAGAACGCACCGCTGCTCGAGCCCTGGCAGCGCGAGGTCGTGCGCATCGTGCGCAAGGTCGCGCAGTACTTCTACCCGCAGCGGCAGACGCAGGTGATGAACGAGGGGTGGGCCACGTTCTGGCACCACACCCTGCTGAACACGATGTACGACGACGGGTACCTGTCCGACGGCGTGATGATCGAATGGTTGAAGTCGCACACCAACGTGATCTTCCAGCCGCCGGTCGGCCACCGCGCATACAGCGGGCTCAACCCGTACGCGCTGGGGTTCGCGATGTACAGCGACCTGAAGCGCATCTGCGAGGCGCCCACCGAGGAAGACCGGCGCTGGTTCCCCGACATTGCCGGCGCCGACTGGCTGCCCACGCTGCACCACGCGATGCAGAACTACAAGGACGAGTCCTTCGTCGGGCAGTACCTGTCGCCGCGCCTCATGCGCGAGCTGCGCCTGTTCGCGATCCGGGACGACGAGCGGGAAAGCGAGCTCGAGGTGGCCGCCATCCACGACGAGTCGGGATACCGCCACGTGCGCGAGGCCCTGTCGCGCCAGTACGACCTGGGCGCGCGCGAGCCGAACATCCAGGTCTGGAACGTCAATCTTCGCGGCGACCGCTCGCTCACGCTGCGCCATACCCAGCACAACGACCGGCCGCTGGCCGAGAGCGCGCAGGAGGTGCTCAGGCACGTCGCGCGCCTGTGGGGCTTCCCGGTGCACCTGGAGAGCGTCAACGCGGCCGGTGACGTGCGCCGCCGCTGGACGGTCACGCCGGCGCCGACGCCCTGACGGCCGGCGGCGCGGCCGGCGCCGGGGGCGCGCCCGCGTCGGCGGCCCCGGAGGTCGTTGCCGGGGCCGCCGGAAAGCGCAGCGTGAAGCGCGCGCCGGGCCCGAAGGCGCCCGTGCCCTGCTCGCTGAGCCCTGCGCGATGGCGCAGGTTGGCGTCCTCGAGCGTGACTTCGGCGCCGTGCTGCAGCGCGATCTCCTTGACGATCGCGAGCCCGAGGCCCGAGCCGTCGACGTCCGTGCCGAGGGCCCGGTAGAACGGGTGGAAGACCTTCTCGCGCTCGGCCGCGGGAATGCCCGGGCCGGAGTCCTCGACCTGCAGGACGACCACCTGGCCGAACGGGTCGGCGACCACCCGGACAGTCACCGTCCCGCCGGCCGGCGTGTACAGCAGCGCGTTGTCCACCAGATTGCGGATGATCTCGCGCAGCAGTACCGGCTGGCCCATCACGACGGGGCGCGCCGGACCGTTGGCGACGGCCGAGCGCGCGGTGTCGGCGATCGGTTCGTCCTCGTCGTCCGAAAGCGGGCCCTCGTAGCCGATGTCGATGCGCTTGTCCATCGCGCGCGCGACGAAGTCGCGCACCGTCTCCATGGCCAGGGCCGCAAGGTCGACCGGTTCCTGCTGGCGCACCTGGGTCTTCGACTCGGCACGCGCCATCGACAGCAGCTGGTTGACCATGTGTGCGGCGTTCTGGCTCGAGCGCGCGATCTGCACCAGCGAGCGCCGTACCGCCGGCGACTCCGGATGGCCGGCGTCGAGCTCGCGCTGCGCGAGCTCGGCCTGGGTCCGCAGGCCCGCCAGGGGCGTCTTGAGCTGGTGCGCGGCGTCGGCCAGGAAGTGCCGCTGCGCCGCGATCGACTGGTCGAGACGGGCCAGCAGGTCGTTGATCGCGCGCACGAACGGCGCCACCTCCTCCGGTGCGTCGCGCTCGTCGATCGGCGACAGGTCGTGGCTCTCGCGCTTGCGGATGCGCTGCTGCAGGGCATTGAGCGGCGCGATGCCGCGGGCCAGCGCCAGCCACACCAGCAGCACCGCGAGCGGCAGGATCACGAACTGCGGCAGGATCACGCCCTTGATGATCTCGGTGGCCAGCTGCGAGCGCTTGCCCAGGGTCTCGGCGACCTGCACGGCCGGCAGCCGGCTGCCGGGCGCGGCGTCGGGCACGGGCACCCAGAGCACGGCCACGCGGACGGGCCGGCCGCCGATCTCCGCATCGGTGAACCGGACCTCGCCTGGCCGCATGCCCGCGTCCGCAACGGGCGCCGGCAGTTCGGGATCGCCGCCGAGCAGTTCGCCACGCAGCCCGAGCACCTGGTAGTGCCGCTCGTCGACCTCGTCGCGCCGCAGCCGCTCGGCGGTCGACTCCGGCAGTGCGAAACGCGCCAGCAGCTCGGGGCCGCGGGCCGGCGCCAGCTCCACGTGGCCGGCGACCGCGCGGGTGAGTTCGACCAGGTCGCGGTCGTACGGCCGGTTGGCAATGCCTTGCGCGACGAACCAGGTCAGCGCCACGCTCATCGGCCACAGCAGCAGCAGCGGCGCGAGCATCCAGTCGAGGATCTCGCCGAACAGCGAGCGCTGTTCCTTGATGTGGCCGAAGCCGAGCAGGTCGAATCCGGAGCGACGCTGCATCGGCGGGGCAGGCGCGCGCCCGGCGTCTGGCCCGTCCGGCAACTCGGGGGCCAGACGGGCGCGCCGGCCCAACCGCAGGTTCACGCCGCGATCTTCTCGAGGCAGTAGCCCAGCCCGCGCACGGTGGCGATGCGCACCGGTCCCTGCTCGATCTTCTTGCGCAGGCGGTGGATGTAGACCTCGATCGCGTTGTTGCTGACTTCCTCGCCCCACTCGCACAGACGCTCGACCAGCTGATCCTTGCTGACCAGGCGGCCAGCGCGCTGCAGCAACACCTCGAGCAGGCTGAGCTCGCGCGCCGACAGCTCGATCATCTGGTCGTTGATGTAGGCCACCCGCCCGGTCGCGTCGAAGGTGAGCGGCCCGTGCTTGATGATCGACGAGGCGGTGCCCAGGCCTCGGCGCGTCAGCGCCCGAACGCGCGCCTCGAGCTCCTGCAGCGAGAACGGCTTGGCCATGTAGTCGTCGGCGCCGAGGTCCAGGCCCTTGACGCGCTGCTCGATGCTGTCGGCCGCGGTGAGGATCAGCACCGGCGTCGAGGTGCCGCGGGCCCGCAGCCGCCGCAGCACCTCGAGGCCGTGCATCTTGGGCAGGCCCAGATCCAGGATCACGAGGTCGAACTCGTGGGCGGCCAGCGCAGCGTCGGCCTCGGTGCCGGTGCTCACCTGGTCGACCGCGTAGCCCGCGGTGCGAAGCGAGCGCAGCAGACCGTCGGCCAGGACCTGGTCGTCTTCGACGATGAGAATGCGCATCGGGCCTCCCGAGGACGTCAGGGTTGTAGGACGCTCGTAAGGATTCTAGGGACTCCCCCTTCAGGGGGAACCGGATGAACACCGACCCTCCGAAGCGGGGGTTACTGTACAAACATCCAGGCAGGACGAATAATCAGCCCGATTCCCCGATCCTGCCCTGGAGACCGACATGGACGCACCCGTGAAAGCGCTGAACACCGAAAAAGCCAAGGCCTTGCAGGCCGCGCTCGCCCAGATCGAAAAGCAGTTCGGCAAAGGCTCGGTCATGCGCCTGGGCGAGGGCGAGAAGATCGAGGACATCGAGGTCGTCTCCACCGGCTCGCTCGGCCTGGACATCGCGCTGGGCGTCGGCGGCCTGCCGCGCGGCCGCGTGGTCGAGATCTACGGCCCGGAGAGTTCGGGCAAGACGACGCTCACCCTGCAGGTCATCGCCGAGATGCAGAAGCTCGGCGGCACCTGCGCCTTCATCGACGCCGAGCACGCGCTCGACGTGCAG
>JALOSQ010000229.1 GCA_025458335.1 Ideonella sp. | reverse complement strand
GCACATGCGCCGCGACGACTTGCTCGATCCCGGCGAGCACGAGGCGATGCAGCGGTTCATGGACGCGCTGGCAGCCTCGGCCGAGACCGGCCCGGAGCGCGTCTGGCGCGAACGGCGCCGCGACGGCCGCGAGTTGCGCTCGGACGTGCGCGGCCTCACGGTCGAAATCGCCGGCCGGAAGGTGCGGGTCACGGCCATGCAGGACGCATGGCCGCGGGTGCGCGCCCAGGAGGAAGCGCTCCGCCAGCGCGAACTGCTGGCGGTGGCGGGCCGCATGGCGAAGCTGCGGTGGCGGGCCGCATGGCGAAGCTCGGCGGCTGGCGGCTCGACCTGGCCACCGGGTATGCCCATCACAGCGAGGAAGCCAGGGCGATCCACGAGCTGGGTCCTGGCGAGGGCTTCGACCTGGGTGGCGCGCTCGCGTACTACCCGGCCGCGGCACGCGAGCAGCTGCGCGACGCGCTGCAGGCGTGCCGCGAGCGCGGCGAGCCCTTCGACCTGGAACTGCCCTTCGTGACCGCCCGCGGCCGCGACCGCTGGGTGCGGGCCTGCGGCGAGGCGGTGACCGACGAGTCCGGGCGCATCGTCGCGCTGCACGGCGCGCTGCAGGACATCACCGAGCAGCACCAGGGCGAGCTGGCGCTGGCCGAGTCGCGCGCGCGCCTCGACGCCGTGGTTCGCGTGCTGCCCGATCTGTGGGTCGTGTTCGATGCCGACGACCGCTACGTCGACGTCAGCGACCCCGGACATCCGGCGCTGTCGGCCCCCTGGTCGGAGAAAGTCGGCCGGCACCTCGCCGAGACCATCGACCCGGCGCTGGCGCGACAGATGCGCGCGGCCGCCGACGAAGCGCGCGACACGGGGCAGTTGCGCAGCTACTTCTACGTGATGGACACGCACCAGGGCGGGCGGCGCCACTTCGAGGGCCGCTCGGTGCCGATGGACGGCGGTCGCTGGATGATCCTGGTGCGCGACGTCACCGAGATCGTGCACCTCGAGCACCGGTTCCGCACGCTGACCGAGGTCCTGCCGGTCGGCCTGTTCGAGACCGACGCGCGCGGCTGGAGCACCTACGTCAACCCGGCATGGCAGGACCTGTTCGGCCTGCACGGCACGGCCGGCCTGGGCACCGGCTGGGCATCGGCGGTGCACCCCGACGACCTGGAGCGCATCCGCGCGACCTGGGCCAAGGCGGTGGCCGAGGGCGGCCACTTCGCGCAGGAGTTCCGCGTGCGCCGGACCGACGGTGTGGAGCGCCGGGTGACGGCCCGGTCGAACCCGATCCGCCGTGTCGACGGGCAGGTGGTCGGTCATGTCGGCTCGGTGGTCGACGTCACCCAGGCGCACGAACTCGACCAGGCGCGGCGCGGCCGCGAGGTGGCCGAGGAGGCCGCACGCCGGCAGGCCGCGTTCCTGTCGCGCCTGAGCCACGAGTTGCGCACGCCGCTGAACGCCATCATCGGCTTCACCGAACTGCTGCTGATGCAGCAGCCGGCGGGCACGCCGGCCGGACCGCTGGGCCACGTGCGCGATGCCGGGGCGCACATGCTCGCCCTCGTCAACGACCTGCTCCAGCTGCAGCAGGTCCAGCAGGGCCACCTGCCGATGCGCGCCGAGCCGGTCGACGTGCTCGGCGTGGTGCAGGCCTGCACGGCGCTGCTCGACCCGCTGGTGCGCCGGTGCGACGCCCGGGTGGTGGTCGATGTGGCGCCGGCCCTGTCCCTGTCCACCGACCGTCGCACGCTCCAGCAGGTGCTGCTCAACCTGGCCTCGAATGCGCTCAAGTACGGCCGCGAGCGCGGCGGCGAGGTGACGCTGCGCGCGGCCGCGTCGGACCGCTGGGTCCGCCTCGAGGTGCGCGACGACGGTCCCGGCATGACCCGCGAGCAGCAGCGCCGCCTGTTCCAGCCCTTCGAGCGGCTGGGCCAGGAGCGGGGCGGCCAGCCCGGCAGCGGGCTCGGCCTGGTGATCACGCAGCAGCTGGTGCAGATGCTGGGCGGCCGCCTGGCCATCGACAGCGCTCCCGGTGCGGGCACGCGCGTGACGGTCATGTTGCCGGTCGAGGCCACCGGCCCGTCCGTGGCGGCGCCGCATCCCACCGCGGCGCTGCCCGCGATCGCCGGCACCCCGATCGAGCCTTGACCGCCGGGCCGGCGTGCCCGGCAGCCCCGCGTCACGCGCGCGGGCCGACGATCGCTGGCGCGGACCTCAGGCCGCGACCGCCGGCGCGGCTGGCGCGGCCGACGCGAGGCGATGCACCTCGGACTCGCCGTGTCGGGCCAGCAGCTCCATCAGCTGCTTGCGGATCAGGATGCCCGGGCGGTCGGAGTCCATCGAGTATTCGACGCCGCGCCGGCGCAGGTCCACCACCGCGTCGGGGTCGGTCGATTCGAGGATGTCCTTGTCCTCGCGCGTGATGACGTGGTCGAAGTCGATCAGCATCTGCGCCGGGCAGTCGGCCTCGGTGTCGTTGCGGAACAGCCATTGCGCGAGCTGGATGTGCCCGTCGTCGATCGGCGTGAAGCAGTTGATGATGATGTGGCGCACGCCGCTCGGGTACTCGATGTCGAGCCGCCGCGAGAACGGCAGGTAGTAGGCGTTGCGCATGTGCCGCTGCGTGATCGGCTCGGTGCTGCCGCTGACCTTGTGGAAGGCCGGCGGGTTGGTCGCGTCGATCACCGTCTCGGCGAAGAAGCCGCCGTCGCGCTCGACGAGCTCGTACTTGCTCGGCTTGGGCTGCGCGGCCACGCCGAAGGTCGCGCGGTGCACGAAGCTGAAGTGCGAGTTGTCGAAGCTGTTCTCGAGCGCGCGGACCGGGCTGGTGGCCCAGGTCTCGTAGAACTGGAAGATCGTGCGCCAGCCCGGCGCGCCGAACTCGGGCACCTCGGGGATCGGCGCGATCGGCTCGTCGAGCGCGACCCAGGCATAGCCGTACCTGGCGACGCAGCGATAGGCGGTGGTGCGGTAGTCGGGCGGGATCGGGCGATCGGGCTCGTACTGCGGGATGCGGATCACCCGGCCGGTGCGGTCATACGTCCAGCCGTGGTAGCCGCATTCGACGGCGCCGTTCACGCAGCGGCCCTTGCTCAGCTTGGCGGTGCGGTGGCAGCAGCGGTCCTGCAGCGCCGCGGGCTGCCCCTCGGCATCCAGGAAGAGCACGATGTTCTCGCCGAGCAGCGTGAAGGGGTGCGGGCGCTCGGCGCTGAGCTGGGACAGGGGGACGACCGCGTGCCAGAACTTGCGGAACACGGGCTGCTGGGTGACGAGCATGGCGGACCTCGGAGGCGCGGGACTTCACGACGCGACCGCATGCGCCCATGGCGGGCAACGCGGATCGCAGGCTCCGAGAGCAATTTCCGGCCGCGGCGGGCGAATTCGGTGCGCACAGCCCGCATTCGGGCCGCCGCGCCGCACCAGCACGGTGAACGCTTCTACTCTCGACGGGGACTCTAGCAGGGCGCGTGCCTGCATCGGGCCGTCATCGGGTCCGTGGCGCGCTCCGGGCACGCTTGATGCAGTCCCAGGGGGCATCACCGCAACCCGGAGTCCGTCATGCAACGTCGTTCCCTCCTGCTCGGCACCGCCGGCGCCGCCCTGCTCGGCACCTCACTCGCGTCGTTCCGTGACGCGCGCGCCCAGGGGTTGACCAAGTTCAAGTTCAACCTCGGCTGGCGCGTCGAGGCCTCGGGTGCGGGCTACCTGCTGGCGCTGCAGCGCGGCTACTACCGCGACGCCGGGCTCGACGTGACCATCGACACCGGCAACGGCTCGGCCGGCGCGATCGGCCTGGTGGCCGGCGGCGCCTACGAGGCGGCCTCGGCGGACCTCTCGACGATGATCGAGTTCAACACCGCCAACCCCGACAAGAAGCTCACCGCGGTGGCGGTGCAGTACGACCTCAACCCGAACTCGATCATCGTGCGGCGCGACTCGGGCATCGTGAAGCCGGCCGACCTGGCGGGCAAGACGCTCCTCGGCCAGCCCTTCAACGCGTCGCGCAAGCTGTTTCCGGCCTTCGCCAAGGCGAACGGGTTCGACGGCAGCACGGTCAAGTGGGAGAGCGTCGAGCCCGGCATCGGCGACACGCGCTTCGCGCGCGGCGACTTCGATGGGGCTGCGTACTTCTACTTCACCGGCCTGCTCAACCTCAAGGCGCGCGGGATCATGCCCGACCAGTTGCGCGTGTTCCGTTTCTCGGACTCCCTGAACGCCTATGGCAACGGCATCGTCACGAACGCCAAGACCGTGGCCGAGATGCCCCAGGCGCTTGCTGCCTTCGTTCGGGCCTCCACCCGCGGCTGGCTCGACTGCATCGCCGATGCCAAGGCCGGCGCGGCCGCGATCAAGGCGCGCGAGCCGCTGGCCAACGAGGAGCTCGAGCTCGAGCGGCTGCAGCTGATCACCTCGGGCTCGATGGTCACGGCCGGCACCCGCTCGCACGGCTGGGGCGCGGCGACGACGGCCCGCATGCAGGCCACGGTCGACGAGACGGTGGCC
>JALOSQ010000228.1 GCA_025458335.1 Ideonella sp. | reverse complement strand
CTACGTGCCGACGGTCCACATGAACGTGCGGATGTTCGCGGCGCTCCCGGCCGGCCAGGCGCCGGTCACCTGGTTCGGCGGCGGCATGGACCTCACGCCCTACTACGCGTTCGAGGAGGACGCGGCGCACTTCCACCGCGTGAACCGCGACGCGCTCGCCCCGTTCGGCGCCGACAAGTACCCGCGTTTCAAGGCCTGGTGCGACGAGTACTTCTTCCTGAAGCACCGCAACGAGCCGCGCGGCATCGGCGGCGTGTTCTTCGACGACTTCGCCGAGGGCGGCTTCGAGCACGGCTTTGCGATGACGCGGGCGGTGGGCGAGGCGACGCCTTCGTCGACGCGTACTTCCCGATCGTGCGGCGTCGCCGCGGCCTGGCCTTCGGCGAGCGCGAGCGCGACTTCCAGGCCTATCGGCGCGGCCGCTACGTGGAGTTCAACCTGGTGTTCGACCGCGGCACGCACTTCGGCCTGCAGTCCGGCGGCCGCACCGAAAGCATCCTGATGTCGATGCCGCCGGTCGTGAAGTGGCGCTACCGCTGGGACCCCGAGCCCGGCAGCCCCGAGGCACGGCTGTACACGGATTTCCTGAGGCCGCGCGACTGGGCCAACGACGGGTCCGGCCCGGCGCCGTCGGCCCATCCGGCCGGCGGCTGAGCGGCCCCCGAGACCCCGATGCGCCGCATCGGCCTGTTCGGTGGCAGTTTCGACCCGGTGCACCTCGGTCACGTGGCGCTGGCCCGCGCAGCGCTCGACGGGCTGGGGCTCGACGAGGTGCTGTGGATCCCCGCCGGCCAGCCGTGGCAGAAGTCCAGGCCCCTGGCCCCGGCGGAGCACCGCGCGGCGATGGTTGCCCTGGCGATCGCCGGCGAGCCGCGCTTCCGGCTGGAGCGCTGCGAGCTCAACCGCGGCGGCCCGAGCTACACGATCGACACGGTGCGCGAACTGCAACAGGCGGTGGGCATGGTCGCGGTGGATTGGCTGCTGCTGATCGGCCAGGACCAGTACGCGGGCCTGCCGACCTGGCAGGGCTGGCGAGAGCTGCTCCAGCGGGTCACGCTGGCCGTGGCGAGGCGCGAGGCGGCGCTGACGGCGCCCGCGGCCCTGGCCTCGGTGCCCCACCGGCGACTCGAGATCCCGATGCCGGCGATGGCCGTCTCGTCGACCGAGGTGCGCCGGCGGGCGGCTGCCGGGCTCCGGCTCGACGCGATGGTGCCGCCCGAGGTCGCGCGCTATATTGCCTTGCATGGGCTCTACCGCGAGCCCACCTCCAACCCCTGATCCCACCGCCCACCCCGGGAGAGGCCGAAAGCCCTGAATGGACATCCGCAAGCTGCAGCGCGCGATCGTTGATGGTCTGGAAGACGTCAAGGCCCAGAACATCGCCGTGTTCAACACCGAGCACCTGTCGCCGCTGTTCGAGCGGGTGATCATTGCCTCGGGCACCAGCAACCGGCAGACCAAGGCGCTCGCTTCGAGCGTGCGCGAGACAGTCAAGCAGCGCGGAATGCCGGTCCTGTCGACCGAAGGCGAGGACAACGGCGAGTGGATCATCGTGGACTGCGGTGCGGCCGTCGTGCACGTCATGCAGCCGGCGATCCGCGAGTACTACCGCCTCGAGGAAATCTGGGGCGGCAAGCCGGTGCGCCTGAAGGCCGCGGCCGCAGGCGGCCTGCCGGCCGCGAGCTTCGCGTCGGAGCCCGGGCCCGCCGAGGCCGAGGCGCCAGGGTCCGCAAGGCCGGCAGCCGGTCGAAAGGCCGCACGCCCGCGCTCGGCGCCCGACGCGCCGCCGGGCAAGGCGGCCGCTCCCAAGGCTGCCGCCAGACCTGCCGCAAAGCCCGCCGCGAAGTCCGGCTCGACGCCCGCCCGGAAAGCGCCCGGGAAGTCGCCCGGGAAGGCGGCCGGGAAGTCCGCCGTGAGTGACACCGGCGGGGGTGCCGGTAAGCCGGCGACCGCCAGGACGACCAAGACCTCCGCCAGGCCGGCCACCGCCCGCGGGTCCGGCCCCGGGGCCGCCAAGTCGGCGAGCGCCACCCCGGCGCGCAAGACCCGGTCGTCGACCGCCGGCTCGCGCGCGCCGATCAGGACCGTCGTGGCCCCGCGACCGCGCAGCGCGTCGGCGCGTCCGACGGCGGCTGGAGGCGCCGCGCGCAAGGCAGGCTCGGGCGGTCGCGGCACCAAGTGAAGCTCCTGCTCCTGGCCGTCGGCCACAAGCCGCCGGCCTGGGCCGAGCAGGTGTGCAACGACTATGCGCGCCGGTTCCCGCCCGACCTGCGCCTCGACCTTCGCAGCGTGAAGGCAGAGTCGCGCACCGAGCGCCCGCCGGCGCAGTGCAAGGCTGCCGAGGCGCTACGCCTGGATCAGGCGCTGCAGGCCTGGTCACGCGGCGCGCGCCGGGTCGTGCTCGACGAGCGCGGCGAGCGGGTCGACACCGCCGGGCTGGCGCGCCGGCTCGAGGCCTGGAAGCAGGGCGGCCGCGACGTGGCGTGGCTGATCGGTGGTCCCGACGGGCTCGACGAGGGCTTCCGGGCCACGGCCGACGAGTGCCTGCGCCTGTCGGACCTGACCCTGCCGCATGCCCTCGTGCGCGTGATCGCCGCCGAAGCCTTGTACCGGGCCTGGTCGCTCGGCGCCGGGCATCCCTACCACCGCGAATGAGTCCCGTGCCCCCGCGCGCCGCGACCCACGGCTGGATCTGGCTGGCCTCGCAGAGTCCGCGACGGCGCGACTTGCTCGCGCAGATCGGCGTGAGTGTTCGCCTGCTCGAGCCGGACCCGGGCGAGGACGTGGAGGCGCTCGAGGCCGAGCGGCCCGGCGAGCCCGCGCGCCGCTACGTGACGCGGGTCACGGCGGCCAAGCTGGAGGCGGCCATCGACCGCTTGCGGCGTCGCGACCTCGAGCCGGCGCCGGTGCTGTGCGCCGACACGACCGTCGCGCTGGGACGGGAACTGCTCGCCAAGCCTCGCGATGCCGCCGACGCGGCCCGGATGCTGCGGCGCCTGTCGGGCCGCGAGCATCGGGTGCTGACCAGCGTCGCGGTGGCCTGGCCGGTCGGCTCGCGGTACCGCCATGCCCAGGCCATCCAGGTGTCGACGGTCCGCTTCGCGCGCTTGTCGGCCGGGGAGGTTGCCCGCTATGTGGCCAGCGGGGAACCCTTCGGCAAGGCCGGGGCCTACGGCATCCAGGGCCGCGCCGCGGCCTTCGTCGAGCGGGTCGCCGGCAGCCACTCCTCTATCATGGGCCTGCCCCTGCACGAGACCGCCGTGCTGCTGCGCGAGGCCGGCGTGTCGTTCTGACCATGCAAGACATCCTCATCAATTGGGCCCCGCACGAGACGCGCGTGGCCGTGGTCGAGAACGGGGCCGTCCAGGAGCTGCACGTCGAGAGAACGCTCGAGCGCGGGCTGGTCGGCAACATCTACAACGGCCGGGTCGCGCGCGTGCTGCCCGGCATGCAGTCGGCCTTCATCGACGCCGGGCTGGAGCGCGCGGCATTCCTTCATGTGGTCGATCTGCACGCGGCCAGCGTGCCGCCCGGTCGCAACGGCGGTGGCGAGGGGCAGGCCACGCTGCCGATCGAGAGGCGTCTGTTCGAGGGCCAGACGCTGATGGTGCAGGTCATCAAGGACCCGATCGGCACCAAGGGTGCGCGCCTGTCGACGCAGATCAGCATCGCTGGCCGGTTGCTGGTGTTCCTGCCCTTCGACCAGCATGTCGGCATCTCGCAGAAGATCGGCTCGGCCGAGCTGCGGGAGCAGCTGCGTACCCGGCTCAACGCGATCATGGCCCAGGTGCAGGCCGAGTCCACGGCGGCCGGCGAGACGGTGCCTCCCGGCGGCTACATCGTGCGCACCAACGCCGAGGACGCGACCGACGCCGAGCTGGCCGACGACGTGCGCTACCTGCGCAAGACCTGGGCGACGATCCGCGAGCGTGGGCTGCGCAGCCCGCCGATGACGCTGCTGCACCAGGACCTGAGCCTGCCCCAGCGGGTATTGCGCGACCTCGCCGACGACCACACGCAGTCGATCCGCATCGACTCGGCGATGAAGTTCGAGGAGTTGGTCGCGTTCGGCCGGGAGTTCACGCCGGGTGCGGTCGGCACCTTGCAGCACTACCGCGGCGAGCGGCCGATCTTCGACCTGTTCAACATCGACGAGGAGATCACCCGTGCGCTCGGCCGACGCGTCGACCTGAAGAGTGGCGGCTACCTGATCGTCGACCAGACCGAGGCGCTGACCACCATCGACGTCAACACCGGCGGCTTCGTGGGGGCGCGCAACTTCGACGACACGATCTTCAAGACCAACCTCGAGGCCGCCGGCGCGATCGCCCGGCAGCTGCGGCTGCGCAACCTGGGCGGCATCGTGATCGTCGACTTCATCGACATGACCCGCGAGGACCACCAGGCCGCGGTGCTGGGCGAGCTGCGCAAGCAGCTGGCGCGCGACCGGGTCAAGACCACGGTCAGCGGGTTCTCGGCGCTCGGGCTGGTCGAGATGACCCGCAAGCGCACGCGCGAGTCGCTCGCGCACCTGCTGTGCG
>JALOSQ010000227.1 GCA_025458335.1 Ideonella sp. | reverse complement strand
GGCGGCGATCGCGCTGGTCGATCGCAGCGATGCGGTCGAGGAGGTGGCTGCCGAACTGAACGCGGCAGCGGCCCGCCCGGTCGCGGTGCCGTTCCAGGGTGACACCACCGACGAAGGCTTCCGCCGCGGCGTGTTCGACACCATGTCGCGCGACCACGGGCCGGTGAGCCTGTGCGTGCCCGCGGCCGGCATCACGCGCGACGACCTCGCGATCCGCGTCGACAAGCACACGGGCAAGGCCCGCATCTACCCCCTCGAGCAGTTCCGCCTCGTCGTCGAGGTCAACCTGATCGCCCCGGTGTACTGGGCGCTCGAGATGATCGCGCGCATCGCCGAGGACCGCGCCGCCAGGGGCCTGAAGCGCTGGAGCCCCGACGAGGGCGTGCAGGGCTCGGTGGTGTTCATCGGCTCGATCTCGTCGCAGGGCAACCGCGGCCAGGTCTCGTACGCCAGCACCAAGGCAGGCCTCGAGGGTGCGGCCGCGACCGTGATGAAGGAGGCGATCTTCCACGGCGTGCGCTGCGGTGTGATTCACCCGGGCTTCACCGACACGCCGATGGTCCGCGCGCTCGGCGACGACTACGTGGCCAAGAACATCCTGCCGTACACGCAACTCGGCCGCCTGATCCGGCCGGAGGAGATCGCCGACGCGATCTGCTTCATGCTGGCCAACTCGGCGGTGAGCGGCGAGCTCTGGGTCGACGCGGGCTGGCACGCGCCGGCCTGAAGGCGCGCCGATCGCGCGTCGACCACCAGATCGCGCGCCGCGCGCGCCTCAGCCGCCGGGCCGTGTCGTGGCGAGGCCTGCGCGGTCGGGCTGCAGTGCCGCGAGATCCAGGCCCTCGCTGGCCAGGTCCTGCGGCACCGGCTGCCCGAGGACAAGGGCCGCGCACAGCCGGCCGAAGGCCGGCGCGCTCTGGATGCCGTAGCCGCCCACCGCACCGGCCCAGAAGAAGCCCGGCGCGTCGGGCGCGAAGCCGCATACCGGCTCGCCGTCCTCGACGAAGCAGCGCAGCCCCGCCCACGGCGTGCGCGGGCGGCCGATGCGCAGCGTCGTGGCCGCCTCGAGGCGGTCGACGCCGATCGCCACGTCGAGATCCTCGGGCAGCACGTCGTGCGGCACGGTCGGGTCGGCATTCGCCGGCGATCCGAGCAGCAGGCCGGCGTCGGGCTTGAAGTACCAGGATTCGTCGGCAGCGATCACCGCGGGCCAGCCCCGGACGTCGAGCCCCGCCGGGGCCTCGAAACGGAACGCCGTGCGCCGCCGCGGAACCAGCCCGACGGGGGCGGTGCCCGCCAACGCGGCGACTTCGTCGAGCCAGGCGCCCGCGGCGTTGACGACCACCCGGGCCTGCAACACGCCGCCATCCGCCATGCCGACCTGCCATGGGCCACCCGCCGCCGCTGGCCGCTCCAGGTGGTTCACCCGCGACGAGGGCTGCCAGCGCACGCCGCGGGCCCGGGCCCCGCGGACGAAGGCTTGCAGGAGGGCGTCGACGTCCAGGTCGAAGGCGCTCGGGTCGAGCAGCGCCGCGGCAACCGATTCGGGCCGCAGCACCGGCACGCGGGCGAGCGCGTCGGCGGTGCCGAGCTCGAGCGCCCGGATGCCTTCGGCGCGCAGTGTGCGGGCCAGTTCGACCAGGCCGGTCACCTGCTCGGCGCGGGCCGCGAACAGCGCCCCGCGCGGCGACCACAACGGCACCACGGTGAACCCGGCCGGCGGCGCCGCGTAGAAGGCCCGGCTGGCGCGCGTCAGGGCCCGCACCGCGGGCGGGCCGTAGCCGGCGGCATACAAGGCGGCAGACCGACCCGTCGTGTGAGTCCCGGGCGCGGACTCGGCCTCGAGCCAGGCGACCCGCGCCGACCCAGCCAGGTGCCAGGCGATCGAAGCGCCGACGATGCCCCCGCCGATGATCGCGACGTCGTGGACCTCGCCGTCGGCGCGGCCGATCCTTTCGTGCGCGTCGGCCGCTGGGCCCGGCCCGTTGCCGAGCGGGGGAGGGCGCCCTTCGCCCGGCACGTCAGAGCAGCGCGTCGCCCGGGTCGGCCGGTGCGGTGGCCTTGCGCACGCGCACGGGGCCACGCTTGCGTGCCGCGGGGGCGTGCGGGGCCGGTTCGGCCGCAGGCGGCTCGCCCAGGGTCGCCGCGAGTGCCGACTCCGGCGTGGCGACGGAGGCACCGGTCGGGGCCGGGGCCGGGGCCGAGGCCGCGGCGGGTGGGGCCGTCACCTGGGTGTACGGGCGCAGCAGGGTGACCAGTTGCGCATAGACCTTCGGATTGCCGGCCACCACCTCGCGCTGGTGCAGGAAGTCGGCTTCGCCAGTGAAGTTGCCCACCAGTCCGCCGGCCTCGGTGATCATCAGCGCGCCGGCGGCCATGTCCCAGGGGTTCAGTCCGGTCTCGAAGAAGCCGTCGTACCAGCCGGCGGCCACGTAGCACAGGTCGAGCGCGGCTGCGCCGGGCCGGCGCAGCCCGGCGCATCGGTGCATCACGGCGTCGAACATGCGCAGGTAGCGCTCGAAGTCATCGCCCTTGCGGAACGGGAACCCGGTCCCGATCAGGGCCTCGGAAAGGCGCGAGCGCTTGGATACCCGCAGCCGCCGGTTGTTCAGGAACGCGCCGCGGCCCTTGGACGCGAAGAACAGGTCGTTGCGGGAGGGGTCGTAGACCACGGCCTGCTGGATCTGCCCGCGCACCGACAGCGCGATCGAGACGGCATAGACCGGGAACCCGTGGATGAAGTTGGTCGTGCCGTCCAGCGGGTCGATGATCCACAGGTGGTCGCTGTCGGCGACGCCATGCTTGCGGCCCGACTCCTCGGCGAGGATGCCATGGTCCGGGTAGGCGGTGAGCAGCGTCTCGATCACCGCATCCTCGGCGAGGCGGTCGACCTCGGTGACGAAGTCGTTGGGCGACTTGGCGGTGACGGTCAGGGTCTCGAGGTCGAGCGAAGCCCGGTTGATGATCGCCCCGGCCGCGCGCGCGGCCTTGACGGCGATGTTGAGCATGGGGTGGAGGGCTTGCGACATCGGGACGGGCGGGCCGCGTGGAGCGGCCTGAGGCGGCCGGGCGGCCGAGGCAGGCGCCGACAATGCGGTTCGGCGCGCGAAGAGAGCCCACGAGTGTACCGAGACGATGACCTTGCCCGAGCCGGCGCCGCACGGCGGCCGTGAAACCGTCGACCCCTCGGCGCGGACGCGCTTCGTCCTCGTGCGCCCGAGCCATGCCGGCAATGTCGGGGCCGCGGCGCGCGCGCTGCGCGTGATGGGCTTCGACCGGCTGGTGCTCGTCGCACCGCGCGATGCCGGGGTGCTCGCGGACCCGCAGACGCGAGCCCTGGCCAGCGGCGCCCTCGACGTGCTCGAGCGCGCCGAGGTCGTGCCCGACCTCGACGCGGCCCTCCATGGCGCGCAGGTGGTGGTGGCCACCGCCATGACCCCGCGGGACTTCGGCCCGCCGGTGGCGCCGTCGAGGGTGCTGGCACAGCGGCTCGCGGCCGGGTGCGACTCGGTGGCCTTCGTTTTCGGCCCCGAGCGGCACGGATTGGCCAACGACGAGGTCTACCGATGCGACGCGGTGCTGAGCATCCCCACCGATCCGGCCTATGGCTCGCTCAACCTCGCGCAGGCAGTGCAGATCGTCGCGTACGACTGGCGGACGGCCCTCGGCGGCTTCGACGTGGTCGACCGGCGTGCACCGTCGGCGCGCGCCGATGCGCCCAGCATCGCCGGGTTGGTCGCCCACTGGGCCCGTGTGCTCGAGCGCCTGGGGTACCTCGACCCGCGCCAGCCCCGCAAGCTGCTGCCGCGCCTGCACCGCCTGCTGCTGCGGGCCCGCGTGCAGGACGAGGAGGTGCACATCCTGCGCGGCATCGCCCGATCGATCGAGGTGGCTGTCCGGCCGCAAGGCGAGCCGCCCGAGGGCACTGCGCCGCAGGCGCGGGGCTTGCCCGGGTCGGACGGCGCGGCCCGGTTGCCCGGCAGGGGCGCCGCGGGCGGGGGCGACAGCGGCGCCTGAACGCACCGCGACCAGGGTCGCAGGCCGCGTCCTACACTCTGCGGCCGTTCCTCGTGTCAAGCTGCGGGGCGCCCGTGCCCGTGCGGCGGCGGACGTCCTCGCCGACCCGACCATGTTCAAGCACCTGCGCGACGACATCGCCTGCATCCTCGAGCGCGACCCGGCCGCGCGGTCCACCCTCGAGGTGCTGACCTGCTACCCGGGCCTGCACGC
>JALOSQ010000023.1 GCA_025458335.1 Ideonella sp. | reverse complement strand
ACGGTCAAGGCCGAGCAGTCCCTGATCACGGTCGAGAGCGACAAGGCGTCGATGGAGATCCCCTCCTCGCACGCCGGCACCGTCAAGGAACTCAAGGTCGCCCTGGGCGACAAGGTCAGCGAGGGCTCGGTCGTGCTGGTGCTCGAGGCCGCCGGCGCCGCCGCGGCCCCAGCTCCCGCTTCTGCTCCCGCATCGGCAGCTGCGGGCGCGCCGGTACCCGCCGCGGCCGTCACGCAGGCAGCACCCGTCGCCGCCGCGGCCCACACCGGTGCCATCGACCACGACGTCGACGTCGTCGTGCTCGGCGGTGGCCCGGGCGGCTACTCGGCGGCGTTCCGGGCCGCCGACCTTGGACTCAAGGTCGCGCTGGTCGAGCGCTACGCGACGCTGGGCGGGGTCTGCCTGAACGTCGGCTGCATCCCGTCCAAGGCCCTGCTGCACGTGGCCGCGGTGATGGACGAGGTCAGGCACTTCGAGTCGATCGGCGTGAGCTTCGGGGCGCCGAGCGTCGACCTGCCCAGGCTCAAGGGCCACAAGGATAAGGTCGTCGGCAAGCTCACAGGTGGCCTGGCCGCGATGGCCAAGATGCGCAAGGTGGCCGTGGTCCGCGGCTACGGCAGCTTCCTGGACGGCCAGCACCTCGCCGTCGAGGAGACCACCGGCACTGCCCAGGAGAGGACCGGCAGGACAGCCGTCGTGCGCTTCAAGCGCTGCATCGTCGCCGCTGGCTCGCAGGCGGTGCGCCTGCCCTTCCTGCCCGACGACCCGCGCATCGTCGACAGCACCGGCGCGCTCGAGCTGCGCGGTGCGCCCAAGCGCATGCTGATCGTCGGCGGCGGCATCATCGGGCTCGAGATGGGCACGGTCTACAGCACGCTCGGCGCGCGGCTCGACGTGGTCGAGATGCTCGACGGCCTGATGCAGGGCGCCGACCGCGACCTGGTCAAGGTCTGGCAGAAGCTGAACGCCCCGCGCTTCGACCGCATCATGCTGAAGACGAAGACCGTGGGCGCCGAGGCGACGGCCGACGGCATCGCGGTGCGCTTCGAGGGCGAAGGCGCGCCGGCCGAGCCACAGGTCTACGACCTGGTGCTGCAGGCGGTCGGCCGCAGCCCGAATGGCCGAAAGATCGCGGCCGACAAGGCCGGCGTCATCGTCAACGAGCGCGGCTTCATCCCGGTCGACGTGCAGATGCGCACCAACGTGCCGCAGGTGTTTGCCATCGGCGACATCGTCGGCCAGCCGATGCTCGCGCACAAGGCGGTGCACGAGGGCCACGTCGCGGCCGAGGTCTGCGCGGGCGAGCTGCTCGGCGATGCGAATCTGGCCAAGTCGGCCTTCGATGCGCGCGTGATCCCGAGCGTGGCCTATACCGATCCGGAGGTGGCCTGGGTCGGCCTCACCGAGGACGAGGCCAAGGCTCGCGGCGTGAAGGTGACCAAGGGCCTGTTCCCCTGGACGGCGTCGGGGCGGGCGATCGCCAACGGCCGTGACGAGGGCTTCACCAAGCTGCTGTTCGACGCCGAGACGCACCGCATCGTCGGCGGCGGCATCGTGGGCACGCATGCCGGGGACATGATCGGCGAAGTCGCGCTGGCCATCGAGATGGGGGCGGACGCGGTGGACATCGGCAAGACGGTGCATCCGCACCCGACGCTCGGCGAGTCGATCGGCATGGCGGCCGAGGTGGCGGAGGGCAGCTGCACCGACCTGCCGCCTCCCAGGCGCTGAGGGGCTGTCACCGGCCCCCGGCGCTGCATCACGCGACCCACGGCCGGCTGCCGCCGCACCCTCCCTCGCGAGCCGGAATCGACCATGGCCAAGCTGTACTTCAGGTACGCCGCCATGAACGCCGGCAAGTCGACCGCGCTGCTGCAGGTCGCGCACAACTACGAGGAGAGGGGCCTGCGCGTGGCCCTGTTCACCGCGGCTGTCGACGATCGCGACGGCGTCGGCGTGATCGCCTCGCGCCTGGGCCTGAGGCGACGCGCTGCAACGTTTGGTACGGCCACCGAGTTCCGCCGAGAGCACCTGCCCGAGGCGGTGGCCTGCCTGTTGATCGACGAGGCGCAGTTCCTGGCGGCCGAGCAGGTCCGCCAGCTGCATCGGCTGGCTCACCTCGACGGCCTGCCGGTCATCTGCTACGGCTTGCGCAGCGACTTCCGGGGCGAGCCCTTTCCAGGCTCGGCGGTGCTGCTGACGCTGGCCGATGACCTCGAGGAGATGAAGACCATCTGCGCCTGCGGCCGCAAGGCGTCGATGAACATGCGCCTGGACGCGCAGGGTCGCCGCGTGCGCGAGGGCGCCCAGGTCGAGATCGGCGGCAACGATCGCTACCGGGCGGTCTGCCCGCGCTGCCTCTACCTCGACGACGCCGGCGACCCGGGGGCACCTGGACTGTTCGCCTGAACGGACGCGGGTCGCCGGTTCAGGCGACGCAGGTGCGGTTCTTGCCCGTGCGCTTGGCCTCGTAGAGCGCGACGTCGGCACGCTCCAGCGCGGCATCGAGGGTCTCGCCCTCGCGGTAGGCGGTGACTCCGGCCGAGAAGGTCACGAACACGGGTCGCGACTCGTGCAGGAACAACGCGCCGGACAGGCTGCGCTGCGTCCGGGTGAGCACCTGCTGCGCCTCCTGTACGGACGTGGCCGGGAGCATCACGACGAACTCCTCGCCGCCGAAGCGGGCGACATGGTCGGTCGGACGAAGCGCTTCTCGCACGGCCTGCGCGAGCGATCGCAGAGCGACATCGCCGGCCGCGTGACCGAGCTCGTCGTTGAGCCGCTTGAAGTTGTCGATGTCGATCAGGCCCACCGACAGGGTCAGCCCCTCGCGCTGGTGGCGCGCACGTTCCACCTCGAACTCCGCGACCATGCCGCGCCGATTGGCCACCTGGGTCAGGGGGTCGGTGGCGACCTCGGCCGACAGGCGGCGCAGCTCGTGCTCGAGCGTCGACACCCGCTCGTTCAGCTCGGCGGCACGGGTGTGCTCGTCGTGCAGTCGTTGCTGGGTCTGGTGGACGAGCTCCGCGACGGCGCGGCTCTCCTCGACCATCTCGCGCACGACGCCAGCCAGGCTCTCGAGCGAGTCGGCGCGCTCGATCACCTCGGCGTAGCGCCCCACGTTCTCGTGGAAGCGGCCGGTCTGCGAGCCCAGCTCGCCGAGCTCGCTGAGCATCCGCTGGATCAGGCCCTTGAGCGCTTCGCGCGCCCGGTCACGCTCGGCGCGCAAACCCTGCTGGCGCTCGCGCGTGACGCGCAGCAACTCGCCAACCGAGCGCACGGTGCGCGACGACAGGCCGCCCTCGAGCGCCGCCTGCATGGCCTGGCACTGGCCGCGGGCCCAGCTGTCGTCCTCGGCGAGATCCCCGAGGCTGCCCGCGAGCTCATTGACCAGCGCGCCGAGCTGATCGAGCAGGCGTTGGCGGTGCGCGATCACGCGGTCGGCCTCGTCGCACCAGGCCGCGAGGGCCTCGGCGTCGGCCGGCGAGGCCTCCTCCACCTGCAGTCGGGCGTTGAGTTCCGACAGGCGCATCGCCAGCCGATCAGCCGAAGGCGACGACACATCCGGCGTCGGCCCCTCATGCGATGGCGCCGGGGGCAACGCCGGCACCGCCGGCAGGGCCGCCTGCACCGACGATCCGAGCCGCGCATGCATCGACCTCCAGGGCCCGAGGGCGATCGCGGCGGCCTGGCCGTCGGATCCGCTTGCCGCAGCACCGGTCGAGGTGGTCGTTCCAGCCGGGACCTCCTCGCCCCCGTCCGACGAGCCGCCGGGAGACGAAGCGGCCAGTTCCGGATCGGCGTCGGGCTGGTCCTGCTCCCAACTCGTGAGCAGCTGCGTGAGCCGCGCCTGAAGGCGCTGGGCATCCTGGCGGCTGCCGTCGAGGACGCGTTGCAGACTGTCCTTCTTGCGCGCTGCCGTCCAGTGGCGCCCGCCGCGCTCGACACCCCGGACGACCCGCTCGATCAGCTTGGCCAGCGAGGCGCCGACCAGGGCGTCGGCCGGCGGGGTCGGCGCGGCCGTGGCCGAGCTCTCGTTCGGCGCCCGCACGCCGGCCGCCTCGGCTTCCGTCGCAAAGGCTCGCGCGAAGGCCTCGGGTGTCGGTTCGACGCGATCGTTCGCCAGGCGCCGCAGGGCGGCCTTGGCGAGCGCGGCCGTCGGGGTCGACGGCGACAACTCCCTGCGCGGGACAGCCGGCGTCGTCATGACCGGCTCAGGGGCGCGGCTTGACCGACGGAACGGGGATGCCGGGCAGCGCGGCCTCGACCGGCGCCTGGGCCTCGTCGGCCGGCACGATCCACGGCGCCTTGCGCGGCAGCACGGTCTGTTGCAGCCAGTGCTCGATGTCCTCGGCCGGCAGCGGCCGCGAGAACAGGTAGCCCTGCATCAGGCCGCATCCCAGGCGATGCAGCACCTCCATCTGGCGCAGCGTCTCGACGCCCTCGGCGATCACCCGCAGGCCCAGGGACCGGGCCAGCGCGATGATGGCCGTGACCACCGCGGTCGACTGTGGCGTCAGGCCCAGGTCCCGCACGAAGCTGCGGTCGACCTTGAGCTCGCTGATCGGCAGCGTGGTCAGGTAGGCAAGCGAAGAGTAGCCGGTGCCGAAGTCGTCGATCGAGATCTCCACCCCGATCTCGTTGAGCCGGTGCAACGACTTGATGACGTCGTGCACCTCCTTCATCAGGCCGGTCTCGGTGATCTCGAGCTCGATCGCACTGTGCGGCACGCCGTAGGCGGTGACGGCCGAATGGATGTGCTCGACCAGGTCGGTGCGCTCGAACAGGCGGGTCGGCAGGTTCACCGCGATCGACTCGGCGAAACCGAAGCTGTCCTGCCACAGGCGCGCCTGGCGCGCTGCCTCGCGGATCGCCCACTCGGACAGCGGGATGATCAGGCCGGACTCCTCGGCCAGCGGGATGAAGTCGCCCGGCGGCACCAACTGGCCATTGCGCGACCAGCGCATCAGTGCCTCGGCGCCGACCATGCGGGCCGTGCGCACGTCGATCTTGGGCTGGTAGTGCAGGACCAGTTCGTTGCGCTCGATGGCCTTGTGCAGGTCGCTCTCGAGCGTGAGCTTCTCGCGACCCTTGCCGGCGAGTTGCGGCCGGTAGACCGAGGCCGCGTTGCGGCCGAGCGCCTTGGCCGCGTACATGGCCACGTCGGAATTGCGAAGCAGGTCGGCGACGTTGTGGCCATCGCGCGGGTACAGCGCAATGCCCACGCTGGCCGTGACGAAGCACTCCTCGCCGGCGACCGTGATCGGCTGGCGCATCTGCTCCAGGATGCGTTGCGCCACGCGCTCGGCATCGCCCTCGTCGGACACCTCGGGCAGCAGGGCGATGAACTCGTCGCCGCCGAAGCGCCCGACCGCCTCGAGCGTCCGGTGCCAGCGGCCGCCCATGGACTCGAGCGAGCTCTCGAGCACCTGGTCGGAGTGGCGCACGCAGGACCGCAGTCGGCGGGAGACCTCCAGCAGCAGGTCGTCACCCGCGGCGTGCCCGAGCGTGTCGTTGACGTTCTTGAAGCGGTCCAGGTCGATCAGCAGCACGCCCACCTGGTGCCCGAGGCGCCGCGCGTGCTCCAGGGCCCGCTCGACGCGCCACGACAACTGCCGGCGGTTGGGCAATCCCGTCAACGCGTCGAAGTTGGCGAGGTGGCGGATCTTGTCCTCTGCCATCCGGCGGTCGGTGACGTCCTGCACCACGCCGGTGTAGCCGACGAGGGTTCCGCTGTCACTGAACTCGGGCTCGGCCTCGACGTGCACGATGCGCAGGCGTCCGTCGGGCAGCGTGGCCCGCAGGTCGGTGGCGAGCACCGAGTTGTGGCGGATCACGTCGTGCAGGATGCCCAGCACGGTGGAACGATCCTCGCTGGGGATCAGGCGAAGCGCCTGCCGGAACGACAGGGCCTCGTGCGGGCCCATCCCGAACACCCGCAGCCCCTCGACCGAGAACACCAGCCCGCTGTGTCCGCGCCGCCAGTCGAAGCTGCCCATGCGCGCGAGGTCCTGCGCGCGCGCCAGTTTGGCCTTGCTGCGCTCCAGTTCCTGCCGGGTCCGCGCCGACCGCAGCAGGTACCGCAGGCGGCCCGCCAGCAGGCTCCACTGGGGCGACTTGACGAAGAAGTCGGTGGCCCCGGCCTCGTAGGCGCGGTTGATCGAGGCATCGTCGTCGAGCCCGGTGAGCATGAGCACCGGCAGGGACTCGAAACCCGGCAAGGTGCGCAGTTCGCGGCAGGTGTCGAAGCCGTCGAGCCCCGGCATCATGGCGTCGAGCACGACGACGTCGGGTGGGCTCTGGACGAGGCTCTGGATGGCCTCCTCCCCGCTCGTCGCCTCACGGATCACGAAGCCGCGCTCGCGCAAGGCGGCGGCCGTCATCAGCAGGGTGACGGCGTCGTCGTCGACCAGCAGGACGGTGGCCGCGGTCAGCGGCTCGTCGTCGACGGTCGCCGCCGGCGTCATGCGCGCGCCTCCTCGAGTCGCCCGAGCGCGTCGACCGCGCGTTCCACCTCGGCGCACAAGGCATCAACGGCGGCCTCGAGCCCCACGACCTGGCCAGAGCGCGCCATCGCCTCGACGGCGGCGCACAGCTGCGCCAGGTGCCGTGCCCCGACGTTCTGGGACGACGACTTGAGGGTGTGCGCGACCAGCCGGACGCCGGCGTGGTCACCCCGCGCGACGGCGTCGCGGATCTGCGGCACGAGCTTCTCGGCGGACCCGCGATAAGCCTCGACCACCCGGGCAATGAGCCGGTTCGTCCCTCGCGGGTCGAGCTGCCGCAACTGATCGACCGCCTGCGGGTCCAGCACGCCAATGGCAGCGGCTTCGGCCGGGTCGGTCGGTTCGCCGGGACGGGCGGCTGTCTTCGTCGACGTGTCTTGCATGCTCACCCGCGCGGGGTCGGGGCGGACATCGAAGCCTGGATTGTGTGGGTTTCGGCCGTCGGCGCGGGAACTTGACCCTGGCCACGATGTCGGTCATCCGCGCCAGGCGTGCCGCATGCCGCAGTCCGGGCGCCCGCGCGGTCCCGTGCAACGGTCCAGACCGCGGGGGCTGCTTCCTAGAATAGGTCGCATGTCCGAACCCGCGGTGGCCGCCTCTACGGCCGTGCTGGCCCCGTGGCCCTGGGCGGCGTCGCTGCTGATCGTCGGGGCAGCTGGCTGGGCGGCCTGGGCCTCGTGGCGATGGTGGCGGGAACGCGAGGCCGCCTTTCGCGCCCGGACCGACCACGCCCAATGGCTGGCGCTCTCGCCCGACTGGCTCTGGCAGACAGACGACCGACACGCCCTGCGCGCCTTGCGCCCGCCGGCCCAGGCCGATGGGGCCTCGGGTGCCGGTGCACCCGACGGCTGGCAGGGTCGCATCCTGTGGGACCTCTGGCCGCACGACCAGGCCCCGGCCGGGCTGCGGGAGCGGCTCGAGGCCGGTGGCGCGATCGAGGACCTGCCGTGCAGCTGGCCCGGTTCGGCCGGGCCGCGAGGCTGGCGGCTGAGTGCCGTACCGCAGTTCGACCGCAGCGGGCGGTTCCGAGGACACCTCGGACGCCTGTCACAGGCCCCCGGCGCAACCCGCACGGCGCCGGGCGATCCCGCCTCGATCACCGTCGCGCAGGGGCCTCCTGCCGGCGCCGCCACCGCGGCGTCGGAGGCCAGCAGCTTCATGTACACGGTCAGCCACGACCTGCGCGCGCCGATTCGCGTGGTCGAGGGCTTCACGCGGATCGTGAAGGAGGACTACGGCCACCTGCTCGATCGCGTCGGGGTCGATCACCTCGATCGCGTTCTCAGCGCGGCCGCGC
Organism: Ideonella sp.; assembly: GCA_025458335.1. GTDB lineage: Bacteria > Pseudomonadota > Gammaproteobacteria > Burkholderiales > Burkholderiaceae_C > JAIYCR01. Next base: position 7,391 of record JALOSQ010000023.1, on the reverse strand, counting down.
GCATGAACTCGATGATCGACGCCCTGCTCGCGCTGTCTCGACTGTCGCAGCAGCCGCTGTCGTGCCAGCCGGTCGACCTGTCGCAGCTGGCGCGCTACGTCCTGGAAGACCTCCAGAGGGCGCAGCCGGACCGCCGCGTCCGCGTGCAGGTGCAGCCGGATCTGGCCACACATGGTGACCCGACCCTGCTGCGGATGGCGCTGGAGAACCTGCTGGGCAATGCCTGGAAGTACACCGGCCGCACGACAGACGCGCAGATCCGCTTCGAGGGCGGCACGCACCAGGGCATGCCGGTGTATCGCGTGATCGACAACGGAGCGGGCTTCGACATGCGCTTCGCGGACCGCCTGTTCGGCGTGTTCCAGCGCCTGCACGGCGCGAGCGAGTTCCCGGGCACCGGTGTCGGACTGGCATCCGTGCGCCGGATCGTGCAGCGCCACGGCGGTCAGATCTGGGCCGAGTCGGTGCTCGGACAGGGGTCGACCTTCTCCTTCACGCTGAGCCCGACCATGGACCGGCACGAGGCCCGCTGAGGCCGGGGACGCGCCTCGCCCAGCGCCCGGGACGGCCCGTCCGGCAAGGCGGGCCACGCCGCGTCGTGGCAGGCGGATCCGGCGCCGCGCGTCAGCGCGGCTCGCCCGTTCCGGCGAGCGCCTCGATCGCCCCCACCAGCTGGGCCGCCTCGGCCTCCACCGAGCGCCCGGAACGCAGGGCCAGCTGCTGCAGGCGCCGCCAGGCCGCGCTGCGATCCAGCGAATGCCGGTGCATCAGGATGCCCACCGCCAACGCGGTGCGCGGCAGGGCCGCGTCGATCGCGATCGGCGGCCGCGCGGCGGGCGAGGCTTCCGCGGCATTGCCCGGCTTGCCGGCGCGGCGCTGCCGCGCCAGGGCATCGGCGACGGCAGGCACGATGCGGCGGACGTCCAGGGGCTTGGTGAGGTAGGCCACCGCGCCGAGTTCGCGCACGCGTGCTGCGGTCTCGTCGTCCGAGAAGGCCGACAGGAACATGAACGGGATGCCCAGGTGGTCGCGCAGGTAGGCCGCGACGTCGAAGCCGGTCATGCCCTCCATGCGGATGTCGAGCAGCGCGAGCTCGGGCCGGTGCTGGCGGGCCAGCAGGATCGCGTCGTCGCCGTTGTCGGCGTCGATCACCTCGTGGCCCGCCTGCGAAAGGCCGTGGCTGAGCGTGGCGAGCACCAGACGATCGTCGTCGACGACGAGGATCCGCCCGGGCGCATCGGAAGCGGCAGGCGCGTTCATGCGGCGGCATTCTCCCGGATCACGCCGGGTGGCTGCAGGCGCAGCGTGGCGACGACTCGGTCGCCCACCTGCCCGTAGGACAGGTCAGCGCTTCGCCGGGGCAGCAGCGCCCGGATCAGGCCGATGCCCGACACCCCCATCGGGAAGCGGGTTGGCGAGAAGCCCTCGGGCAGGCGGCCCTGGTTGGCGATCGCCAGACGCACGCCGCCGGGCTCGGCGTCGATCGTGCATCGCAGCGTGCTGCCGGCCGGGCTGTGCTTGATCGCGTTGGTCAGCAGTTCGTTGACCGTCAGGGCAATGGGGATCGACTCGGCCTCGGGCAGCACCCATTCGTCGACCCCCGAGGCCTCGATGCCGAGCTCGATGACGCGGCCGAAGGTGCGCTCCACCGATCCGGTGATCGCCTCGACCACCGGACGCAGGTGCAGCAGCCCTCCTGCTCCCACTTGCAGGCCGTAGACCTGCGCGATGGCCTGCACCTGACCGATCACCTCCTCCATCGTGGCCGCGACCTCGGGCTTGCGCTGGGCGATCTGCTGCATCAGGCCGGCGACGCCCTGCAGGTTGTTCTTGATGCGGTGGTGCACCTCGCGCACCAGCATCTCGCGCTGGGCCAGCGCGGCCTCGAAGCGGGCCTGCTGCGCCTGGCGCTGGGTCGTGACGTCGGTGGCCACGACCAGCAGCTGGCCCGGGCCGGCGCCGGTGTCGACCGGAACGAAGCGGGTCTCCCAGAGGCGCTGCTCGTCGCCGCTGCCCAGGCGAACCTCGTGCTGCGCGATCGAGCCGGCCTCCAGCGCCGCACGCGCGTCGCGCCACCAGGCCTCGGCTGACGCGCCGAGCTCGTCGGGCCGCCGGCCGATCAGTTCCGGGACCGCCACGCCGGTGAACTGCTCGGCCGTCTGGTTGGCCTGCTGGATCGCGAGGCTTGCCGCGTCGAGCAGCAGGATCGCGAGCGGTGCGGCCTCGATGATGCGCTGCAGGGTGGCCCGGGTCTCCAGGATGCGCGCCTCGGCCTGCCGACGCCGCTCGATGTCGAGCAGCGCGTAGGTCAGCTGGCGGCCGCGCGGCCCGTGGCCGTCGTTGACCTGACCGGTGGCCACCACGTTGCCGACCACCCAGAACTCGCGGCCGTCGCGCGCCTTGACCTGGCACTCGAAGGTCTCGGCCTGCCCCTCGAGCAGCTCCTCGAGGTACTGCGCCTGGCGGAACGGATGGTCCGGGTCGGGCGTCGCCACCGTGCCGATCGGCTGCCCGACGAAATCGGCCAGGTCGCCGCCGAACATCCGGCGGGCTGAACGGTTCATCCACTCGATGCCGCCGCCGCCGACCGTCACGATCCCGACGAGCACCGAGTCGAGGATGGCGCGTGTACGCTCCATCTGGACCGCGACCGCCTCCTCGGCGCGATGCCGGTCGTCGACGTTCACGTACGAGGCGATCAGTCCTGCCGAGGGCTGCCCCTCCACCACCAGGCGCTTGCTGACCTGGACCCAGAGCAGGCGCCCGTCGCGCCGCCGCAGCTGGCGCTCCCCGGTCCAGCGTCCGTCCGAGCGAAGCGACTCGGCCTCGTCGACCCACAGGCGGTCGAACTCGTCGAGGTTCGGGAACAGGCGATCGACCGGCAGCAGCGCCAGTTCCTCGGATCCGTATCCGGCCATCTGTGCCAAAGCGAGGTTGGCGCGCTGGATGCGATCGCCTCGGATGAAGGCAATGCCGACGTCGGAAAGGCTGAACATCAGCTCGCGATCGCGCGCGAGCAACTCCAGGTCGCGCTGCTGGGTCTTGAGCCGGGTGATGTCCGTCAGCACGGCGATCGACTCGGCCACCTCGCCGGCGCCGCTGGCCTGGCGCACCGACAGCGAATACCAGCGCGCCAGGGGCTCGGCGCCGTCCGCCGCGCTTGAGCCGTCGCGCCCGAGGTCGAACTCGAACTCGGTCTCGTAGACGCCCCCGGTGGCCAGCGCCTGCGACGCCTCGCGGGCGATGCGGCGTGCCTGCGGATGCCGGCCGAACAGCTCCTGCACGCTGGCGCCGATCACCTTGCCGCCGCCGACACCGAGCATCGCCTCGAAGCGCGGGTTGCAGCGCACCAGCAGGTCGCCGCGCAGGTAGGCGATGCCGGCCGTCGTGCTCTCGAGGATGGTCGTCAACTCGCGCAGGAGCTGCTCGCTGCGGGCCTGCGCGCGCTGCGTCTCGGTGACGTCGAGCGTGACCACGGACGTGGTCCGCTTGCCCGACGCCAGCGTCGCCGGTTCGACCCGCGTGAGCAGCCAGCGCAGGCCGAGCACGGGGTGGCGGATCGCATAGCGCACCTCGGCGCGGCGCGCCTGGCGCAGCGCCTGCTGCAGGCGGTCGTAATGCGGCAACGAGTCGGGGATCACCATGTCCCGGCTGATCGACTGGAGCACGGCCGACGACGTCCGGGCCTCGCTCGCGCGGGCGCTGGCCTGCGCCGCCGCGATGGCCGATGCCGGCTGCGGCAGCCAGCCCAGCGTCTCCTCGAACGTGGCCAGCCCCACACCGGCCGTGTCCATCAGCGCCCCGATCTGGATCTGCGCGATGTCGCGCTCCTCCTCGGCGCTGCGGTCCTCGACGACCGCCAGGTAGCGCCGCTGCCCCGCCGCGGTGGCGTAGCACCGCACGACGGACTTGAGGCGGCGCAAAGCGCCGCCAGGCAGCTCCATCACGCTGTCGCCATGCAGCACGCTCGCGCCGGGCTGCAATTGGGCGGGCGGTCCGGCCGCACTCCAGCCGAGCAGCTGCTGCAGCCCGGCGGGGGCATCGGACAACTGCACCGGAACGTCGCCCACCAGGTGCTCGAATGCGGGATTGGTGCGCACCAGCAGTCCGGCCGAGTCGAACAGCACCATGCCCACGGTGCTCAGGTCGAACCACTGGTCGAGTTCGCGCATCGACCGCTCGGCACGCTCGCGCGCGACGTGCTCGGCCGTGCAGTCCTGCATCACCGCGAGCAGCATCGGGCGGCCCTGCTCGTCGCGCAGCCAGCGGCGCGACAGGCGGAACCAGCGCTCGCGTCCATCGGCGTCGAGCACCCGCCGCTCGACCAGCAAGGGCACCTCGACGGTCTCGGGGTCCGTGCGCAGCCGGGTGCGAACCGCGAGCCAGGTGTCGCGGTCGTCCGGCGGCGCGAAGTCGATCGGGTCACGGCCGATGAGCGCGTCGCGGGGCCGGCCGACGAACTGCGCGTACGCCGGGTTGAGCTCGACCAGGCGGAAATCGCCATCCTGCAAGGTCACCGGGAACGGGGAGTCCCAGAACAGGCGGATCAGGTCGCCGCTGCTGCGCGACAGCACGCCTCGGGCGAGGCCGCTGGGCGAGGTGTCCGGGCCGCGGTCGAACTGGGTGTCGACCCCGCCGCCCTGCCAGGTCAGCCGCAGCGTCGACCAGCCGCCCCACAGCGGGTGCCAGGCGAGCGCCGCGCGCCGCTGTCCGGCAAGCTCGAGGATCGGCGCGGGGCCAGGCGCGGGCGCCCCCGCCATCTGACGCGCCACCCACTCCAGGCCCTCGGGGCCGAAGACGTCACGCCACTGGGGCAGCAACGAGCCCGCCTCCACCCCGAGCCAGCGCAGGGCCATCGCGTTGGCGTGCGTGATCCGGCCATCGCTCGCCAGGACCCACAGCGGCTCCGAGAGCCCATCGAAGAACCTGAGCAGCGACGCCGGCAACGCCCCGCCGTCGCCCGCCGCGGCCGGGCCGGCGGCAGGCATCTCGGTCGGGCGGGGCGGCGGCGTCATCGCGCGGTGATGCTCCCGCTCAGCCGATCTCGCCGGCAGCGGCCAGCGCCCGCAGCTGCGCGCGATTGACCTCGCTGAGGCTCAGCAGCAGACCCTCGGCCGCCGAGCGGATGTCGAACAGCGACTCGGACTCGATCGCCTTCACGAGTTCCAGGACGGGGTGCAAGATCCCCGTCTGCTCGAGCAGCGCCTGCCGCACCCGATCCGGAACGGGGAGGTTGGCCAGCAGCTCCTGGAGCGGCACGCCGAACATGCGATCGAGCAGCGAGAACACGCCGCAGATGAAGGCCTCGCCCTTCATCTCCTCGTCACCGGTGCCGCCGATGAGTTCCTCCATCAGCAGGCCGCGCCGCAGCGAGCAGAACAGCAGCGGACGGTGGTTCGGCTCCTGGCCGGCGCTGGTGAGCAGCAGGGCCAGCCACCGCTTGAGCCGCTTGTAGCCCAGCATCATCACCGCGTGGCGGAACGAGCTGATCTCGACGCGCAGCCCGAAGGCCGGCGAGTTGATGTAGCGCATCAGGCGGAACGCCAGCGACGGATCGCGCTTGAGCACGACCTCGATCTTCTCGATCGACTCCTCCGCGTCGACCTTGCGCATCAGGTCGACGATGCCCTGGACGTCGGCCGACAGCCCCGCCTTGCCGCCCGCCTTGGGCACCACCGGGTCGTCGATCGGCCATCCCAGCACGGCGGCCACCCCTCGCGCGAAGCAGGCTTCCATGTCGGCCAGACTGCGCACGCCCGACTGCACCGTCTCGATCTGGCGCGGCGGCGCCGAGGCCGGCCGGCCGGTCGCCTCGCCCAGGCGCCGGTCGTGCGCGAGGTCGACGATGCTGTAGCGAAAGCACGGCAGCAACTCGCGCGGCAGCTCATGCACCGGGCGGCCCTTGACGAGCAGCGTGTTGCCCTTGGCGTGCAGGGTGCGGATGGCCTGCGCGTTGTCCGGGTCCTCGATCATGAAGGCCGGCACCTCGAGCATCACGTTGGGCGTGGGCTCGGCCTGCAGCAGGTCGCGCAACAGGGACTCGCTGAGGACGTTCAGCGAGACCCGGCCGCCCTTGGCCGGCCAGACACCGCCGACGGCGTGCAGAAGCTGGGCCGCGTCGGGCTGGGAGTCGGGACGCAGCGCAAAGACCGTCAGGCGCGTCGCCGTGACATTGCGCTGAGCATCGATGAACGACGAATAGCTCAGGGCCACCTGCCCCAGGATCTGGGTGTCCAGCACCGGGAGTCCTCCACACGAACCGCCCGTGGGCGTTCAACGTCCGATGTACTGGAACAGCGACATGCGCTGCACCATGGCGTACGACTGCAACGCGGCATCGTAGCCGCTCTGCTGGTTGCGGAAGTCCGAGATCGCACGCGTCAAATCCAGATCTTCTGCGGCAGATCGCTCGGTTTCGTTGGCCAGGCGCATGTCGGCGAGCCGGCCCTCGATGCTGTCGAGCCGGTTGAGCATGCTGCCGACCTCCGCACGCACCGCCAGCACGCGGTTCATCGACGCGTCGACGTTGGCCAGGTTGACGACGTTGCGTGCGGTGAAGTCGACGCTCGACAGGCCGGGCGTGGACAGGTCGGCGATCGCCTGGTCGAGCGCCGTGAACACGCTCGTGCCGCTGGACGACTGCATCCAGGTGTAAGCACCGTCGGTGGCGATCGGCAAGGCGTCGCCGCTGACCACCTGGGCCCGCCCGGCAGTGCCCTCGAAGACCACGCCCGCCGGCGTGTCGACGAAGGGCGGTTCCTGGGAGCCCTGCCCACCGAAGAGGTAGCCCCCGGCGCCATCGCTGCGGTTGGCCGTGGCCAGCAGCTGCTCGCGCACGCCGCGCAACTCGGCGGCCAGCGCCTGCCGCTCGCCGTCGCTGAAGCTGCCGTTGCCCGCCGACACCAGCAGCTCGCGGGCACGCTGGAGATAGTCGCCAGCATCGCCCAGCGAGCTCTCGGTGAGCTGCATGGCATTGCGGCTTGCCTCGAGCGCGCGCTGGGTGGCCTCGACGCGGGCCACGGCCGCCAGCGAGCGTTCGGCGCGCGCCGCGTTCGTCGGGTCGTCGCTCGCACGGTTCACGCGCTTGCCGCTGGTCAGTTGAAGCTGCGCCTCGGACATGTCGCGCTGGCGGCGCTGCAGGTTCTCGATTGCGCTCTCGTAGGCGGTCGCGGTGGCGATCCTCATCGCGGGTCTCCGGTCGGGTCGGCTCGTGGGCGCTCGGCTCAGCGGCTGGTGGCCTGCAGCAGGATGTCGAAGACCGACTGTGCGACCTGCAGCACCTTGGCCGCCGCCTGGTAGCTCTGCTGGAACTGGATCAGGCGTGCGGCTTCCTCGTCGAGATTGACACCGGTGGTCGAGGCCAGGGCGGCGCGCGCCTCGGATGCCATCGA
>JALOSQ010000226.1 GCA_025458335.1 Ideonella sp. | reverse complement strand
CTGGTAGGCGACCTCCGTCAGGCCGAGCGACTGCATGCCCACGCCCAGCCGGGCCGCGTTCATCATCACGAACATGGCGGCGAGGCCCTTGTGCGGCTCGCCGACGAGCCAGCCGTGCGCGCCGTCGAGGTTCATCTGGCAGGTGGCATTGCCGTGGATGCCCATCTTCTCCTCGAGCGCGCCGCAGGTGATCGCGTTGCGCGCGCCCAGCGACCCGTCGGCATTGACCAGGAACTTGGGCACCACGAACAGCGAGATGCCCTTGCTGCCCACCGGCGCATCCGGCAGGCGGGCCAGCACCAGGTGGATGATGTTGGCCGCGAGGTCGTGCTCGCCCGAGCTGATGAAGATCTTGTTGCCGGTGATGCGATGGCTGCCGTCGGCCATCGGCTCGGCCTTGGTGCGCAGCAGGCCGAGGTCGGTGCCGCAGTGCGGCTCGGTCAGGCACATGGTGCCGGTCCACTCGCCGCTGGTCAGCTTGGGCAGATAGGTGGCCTTCTGCTCGGGCGTGCCATGGGCGTGCAGGCACTCGTAGGCGCCGTGCGTGAGCCCCGGGTACATCGTCCAGGCCTGGTTGGCGCTGTTGAGCATCTCGTAGAAGGCCTGGTTGACCAGGATCGGCAGGCCCTGCCCACCGTAGGCCGGGTCACAGCTCAGGGCCGGCCAGCCCCCCGCGACGTACTGCGCATAGGCGTCCTTGAACCCCTTGGGCGTGCGCACCTCGTGCGTCGTGCGATCGAGCTCGCAGCCTTCCTCGTCGCCGCTGCGGTTCAGCGGCGCGAGCACCTGGGCCGCGAACTTGCCGCCTTCCTCGAGTACGGCGTCGATCGTGGCGGCGTCCATCTCGGCGTGGGCCGGCAGCTGTCGGAGAGTCGACGCGGCGTCGAGCACCTCGTGCATGACGAACTGCATGTCGCGCAGCGGGGGGGTGTAGTGGGACATCGCGGGGCTCCTCGTGAGGGATGCGAAGGGGGATCAAGGCTGCGCCGTCGCACGCAGCGAACGGCGCGGCGGGCGGACGCCGGCGGCGGGGAAGGACGCGCCGGCCGCGGCCAGCACGCGCTCGAAACCGGCGTGAACGCGGTCGAGCGCACGCTCGCTGCGCAGGAAGCGGGCGTCGTGGTGCAGGGCCAGGATCAGGCCGTGGATCTCGAACAGCATCTGCTGGGCGTCGGTGTCGGTCGCGAGATGGCCCTCTTCGACCGCGAGGCGGATCGCGCGTTCCAGGGCGCGCTGCCAGTCGAGCACCATCTCGGCCAGCGCATCGCGCACCGGCCCCGGGCGGTCGTCGAACTCGACCGCGCCGCTGATGTAGATGCAGCCCGAGTCGATCTCAACGCTGACGCGGGCGATCCACCGCTCGAACAGCGCGCGCAGGCGCGGCAGGCCCCGCGGCACCTCGAGGGCCGGGTAGAAGACCTCCTGCTCGAAGCGCCGGTGGTACTCGCGGATCACCGAGATCTGCAGTTCCTCGCGCGACCCGAAATGGGCGAACACCCCCGACTTGCTCATGCCCATCTGCTCGGCCAGCGCGCCGATCGACAGGCCCTCCAGGCCCATGTGCGAGGCCAGCGCCAGCGCCGCGTCCAGGATGGCCGCGCGCGTCTGCTGGCCCTTGTTCGGCAGGGCACGCGCACCGGGCGGGCGGCTTGGGGGGGTGAGCATCCAGGGGGACCGAATAAAACGAACGATCGTTCTATTTTGCGGGTCCCAACCCGCGTCGGGATGCCAAGCCCCGGGCATTTCTAGGCATTACGACCTAGTCGCGCCCCGGTGCCGATCAGCCGGGCCCGTCATCGACCCGTCATCTCGGGCGCGCCCGGAAGGGCGAAGGTGCGTTGCGGTACGCTTTGCGTTGCGAGGTTTCCCGTGGAAGTACTCCAGCTTGACGTCTCCGGACGCCCTCAGGCCTGGATCAGCCCCAAGGAGGCCGCGGTGCTCTACGCCGTCGAGGCGGTGGCCTGGACGATCGGCGACGCCGTGTTCCTGTTGCGGGGTGGGACCCAGCGCCTGACCGGCGTGCAGTCGCGCATCGAGGTGCACCCGATCATCGCGGTGCGGGGCAGCGTGCCCTCACGCGCCTGGCGTGACACGCCGGCCCTGACCAACCCGAAGCTGTTCGCCCGCGACCGCTGCGTGTGCGCCTACTGCGGGGGCCGTTTCCCGGCCGACGAACTGACCCGGGAACACGTCGTGCCCACCTCACGCGGCGGCAGCGACACCTGGATGAACTGCATCACCGCCTGCCGCCCGTGCAACGGCCGCAAGGGCAACCGGCTGCCGGAGGAAGCGCGCATGCCTCTCCTGTACCTGCCGTACGTGCCCACTTTGCACGAGGACATGATCCTGCGCGGCCGGCGCATCCTGTCGGACCAGATGGATTTCCTGCTGGCCAGCGTGCCGCGGCATAGTCGGCTGCACGGCTGAGGCGCGCGATCGATCCCGCTGGGTGGCCCGGGTCGACCCGCCGCGAGGGCCGCGGGGCTGCTGCGTCGACGTCCCCTCGACGCACCGACGCGGTGGGTGCCGGCTCGATGCGCCCCGATGCGCCCAGGGAACCGGGCGCCGCCGGCGCGACTCCCACCCACGGCACGGCCCTGACAACCGGAAGCACCTCCCGGACGTTGCACCCGTTAGCATCTCCTTGCATTGCCGGCCGCCTGAGCCGGTCCCGTCGCGAAACGGCAGGACTCCCATGAAAACGCTCGTCCCCGCATTGCTCGCCCTCGCCCTGGCGGCCTGCTCCACCACCAGCCCCGACGTGATCCAGCGCGGCGACGCCCAGCGCCTGTCGCAGGTGCAGGACGCCACCGTGCTCTCGGTTCGTCAGGTGACGGTCGAAGGCTCGCAGAGCGGCACCGGCGCGGTCGCTGGCGGCGTGGTCGGCGGCTTGGCCGGTTCTTCGCGCGGCGGCTCGTCGCGCGAATCCGCGGCCATCGGCGTCGTCGGCGCCGTGGCCGGCGCGGTGATCGGCAACACGGTCGAGCGCATCGGCACCCGCGAGAACGCGCTCGAGATCCTCATCCAGCTGAAGAACGGCGAGCGCCGTTCCATCGTGCAGGCGCAGGGCAGCGAGACCTTCGCGCCCGGCGAGGCGGTGATCCTGGTCACCACCGGGGGTCGCACGCGCGTCACCAAGGCCCCGCCCGCCACACCCGTGGCGCCTCAGCCGCGCAGCTGACCGGATCCTGGCGCCGTTGCCCCCCGCCCGACCGGACCGGGGATCGGTGGTCACCGCGCTTCGCGGCGCCTTCGATGCCGCGCGGCATCGGCCGGTCCGGGCGTCCTGCACATCGCACAGCGTTCGACTCGCCCAAGGCCCTGGCCGCGTGGATGCGGCCGTATGCTGGCCGGGTGACCACCTCCCAGGCCGACCGGATGCCGGCGCCCGCCATTGCGCCGCCTTGGTCGGCCCTGGCACACCTGCCGCACTGTGGCCATCCACCGGTGCTGGTCGACCTGGCCCTGCTGCGAGACACGCTCGGCTTTGCGCGCGGGGTGATGGCGCGAGCCGGGCCGGTCTCGCGGGCGATGCTGGTCGGGCGCCCCCAGGCACTGCTGATGTCGGCCGACGCGGCCGACGTGATCCTCGGCGACACGCGCGGACGGGTCTCGGCCGCCGGCGGCTGGGCGCCGTTTCTCGGTGAGTTGTTTCCGCGCGGGCTGATCCTGCGCGACGGCGCGGTGCACCGCGAGCACCGGCGCCGCATGCTGCCGGCGCTGCGGCGCGACGCCCTCGAGCGGCACCTGGCACGCATGGCGCCGCGCATCGCATCCACGGTGGCGGCTTGGCGCCGCGCCGGGCGCCTCGACCTGCACGAGGCGGCGCGCCGGCTCACCCTCGACCTGGCCAGCGACGTCTTCCTCGGCATCGACAACCCGGCCGAGGTCGCGGCTGCACACCACGACTTCGATCAACTCGTCGACGCGTCGGCCGCGGTGCTGCGCTGGCGCGTGCCCCTCACCCGCTACGGCCGCGGGCTTGCGGCACGCCGCCGGCTCGCTGCGCGCCTGGCCGCGCTCATCCCGGCGCGGCGCGCCGCGCCGGGCGACGATCTCTTCTCGCAGCTGTGCGCCGGGCGCGACGACGACGGCCAAGCCTTCGACGACGGTGAGCTCGTCGACCACAGATGGCCGCGCACGACACCACGCGCAGCGCCGTGACGACCATGGTGCGCGCCCTCGCGCTCGACACCGCGTGGCAGGACCGCCTGCGCGACGAGGCCAGAGCCGCCGTGCCGGCGACCGGGCCCGCGACACTCGACGACCTGGCCGCGCTCGAGTCGCTGGGCTGGGCGTTCAAGGAAGCGCTTCGACTCTTCCCGCCCATCCCCACGCTGGCGCGGCAGGTGCTCGCGCCGCTGACGATCGACGGCCATGCGCTGCCGGCCGGCACGCCGGTGACCCTGTTCCTGCTGGCGGTGCACCGCGACCCGCGC
>JALOSQ010000225.1 GCA_025458335.1 Ideonella sp. | reverse complement strand
GTGGTCGACCCGAAGGCCTTCGACGAGAAGAGCTTCGTCGACATCGAGGCCGACGTCTGCATCATCCCGCCCAACAGCTTCGCGCTGGCGCGAACGGTCGAGTACTTCCGCATCCCGCGCAGCGTGCTGACCGTGTGCCTGGGCAAGAGCACGTACGCGCGCTGCGGGATCATCGTCAACGTCACGCCGCTGGAGCCCGAATGGGAGGGCCACGTGACGCTGGAGTTCAGCAACACCACGCCGCTGCCGGCCAAGATCTACGCGGGCGAGGGCTGCGCGCAGTTCCTGTTCTTCGAGAGCGACGAGGTGTGCGGCACCAGCTACCGCGACCGCGGCGGCAAGTACCAGGGCCAGCGCGGGGTGACGCTGCCGCGCACCTGAGCGCCGCCGCCCTCGGCGGGCGCCATCCGGGGCAACGCGGAGTGACGGCCGGGCGCCCCGGGCCCGACAGTTGCGAGCTGGAGCGCCGCCAGAGCGACGGGCAGTGTCACAGGCAGGGCGACGGGCACGCCGCCCGGCAGGGGAGTGGGCCATGGGCCATGAAGTGGGAAGGCAACCGGCAGAGCAGCAACGTCGAGGACGCCCGTGGCCGCGGCGGCCTGGGTGGCGGCGGCGTGCGAATGGGCGGCGGGCGCGGCATCGGCCTGGGCACGATCGTCATCGCGCTGGTCGCCGCCTGGATCTTCGGCATCAACCCGCTCACCGTGATCGGCCTGCTGTCGGGCGGTGGGGTGCCGATGGGCGTGCCCACGCAGCAGGCGCCCGCCGGCGCGCCGCCGGCCGACGACCGCGTCGCGGCCTTCGTGTCGACCGTGCTGGCCGACACCGAGGACGTCTGGAACGAGCAGTTCCGCAAGATGGGCGGCACCTACCAGGAGCCCAGGCTGCGGCTGTTCCGCGGCATGGAGCCGACCGCCTGCGGCACCGGCGACTCGGCGATGGGGCCGTTCTACTGCCCGGCCGACATGAAGGTCTACCTGGACCTCGGCTTCTTCGACACCATGCAACGCAAGCTCGGGGCGGGCGGCGACTTTGCGCAGGCCTACGTGATCGCGCACGAGGTCGGTCACCACGTGCAGAACCTGATGGGCATCACGCAGCGCATCGACAGCCTGCGCGGGCGCATCAGCCCGGTGCAGCAGAACGAACTGAGCGTGCGGCTCGAGCTGCAGGCCGACTGCTTCGCCGGCGTGTGGGCCCATCACGCGCAGAAGGCCCGCCAGATCCTGGAGCCCGGCGACATCGAGGAGGCGCTCAACGCCGCCGCGCAGATCGGCGACGACAACCTGCAGCGCCAGTCGCGCGGCGTGGTCGTGCCCGAGTCCTTCACCCATGGCAGCAGCCAGCAGCGGGTGAGCTGGCTCAAGCGCGGCCTTCAGACCGGGGACGTTCGGCAGTGCAACACCTTCGAGGCGAAGGTGCTCTGACGTTGTCCCGCCGGCGCTCGACGGCGCCCTGATCGTGCCCCGAGGGCGCGCGGCCTGGCGGCGCGCTACACGCTGCGCGTGATGCCGCCGTCGATCCGGATGTTCTGCCCCGTGAGGTACGACGACTTCGGCCCCGCCAGGAAGGCGATCAGCTCGGCCACCTCGTCGCTCGTGCCGTAGCGGCCCATCGGGATGCGCGCGCGTCGCTCGGCCTTCTCGGGCAGGCTGTCGATGAAGCCGGGCAGCACGTTGTTCATGCGCACGCCGTCGGCGGCGACCTCGTCGGCATACAGCTTGGCGAAGGCGGCCAGCCCCATGCGGAACACGCCCGAGGTCGGGAAGGCCGCCTCGGGCTCGAAGGCGGCGTAGGTCGAGACGTTGACGATCGAGCCGCTGCGCTGGCGCCGCATCACCGGCGTGACCAGGCGGGCGATGCGCACCACGTTGAGCAGGTAGTACTCCATGCCGAGCTGCCAGTCGGCGTCGCTCAGCTCGAGCAGCGGGCCCTTGGGGCCGTGGCCGGCGCTGTTGACCACCGCGTCGATGCGGCCGAAGCGCTCGAGCGCGCCGTCGACGAAGCGCGCCAGGTCCTCGGGGGAACGGTTGGAGCCGGTCAGGCCCCAGCCGCCGAGCTCGTCGGCCAGCGCCAGACCGCGGCCCGACGACGACAGGATCGCCACGCGCCAGCCGTCGGCTGCAAGGCGTCGGGCCGCGGCGGCGCCGATGCCGCTGCTGGCGGCCGTGAGCAGCGCGACGGGCGGTGGGGTGTCGGCAGGTGTGGGGGAGGTCATGGCGGGGGCGGCGCCGCAGGCGCCGGGGTCAGGGCTGCCGTCAGTGCAGCGTGTCGTTGCCCGGATGCTGCCCGGGCTCCCGATCGCGCGGAGGGCGGGCCTGGGGCGCCGCGGGGTCGTGACGGCGGAAGGCGCGCGGGTGGATGACGTTGCCGTCGACCTCGGCATCGGGCCGGGCGGCGGCATCCCGGCGCACGGCGTCGCGCGACTGGGACTGGGCGCGGCGGATCACGGCGTCGGCCTCCCGGGCGGCTGCCCGGACCGCCTTGGCCTGTTCCTTCACGGGATCGCGGCGCGAGCCGGTGCGCCGCACCGTCGTGCGCCACCAGGCGAGCGAGCGGTCGAGGGCGGCGCGGGCCGCCGCGTCGAAGCGGCGTCGACGGGTTTCGCCGATGGCCAGCCGCACGCCGAGCACGGCGCAGGTGACCAGCACGAGGCCGGCGAGGATCTGCTCGGCCAGACTCACGTGGCTGCCCCCGGTGAGCGGTGCCCGCGAGGGGCGAGCCGCTCGACCGCCACCACAAGGCCGCCCTGCGATCCGCCCCGGTGCCCACCCTTGGGACGGGCGCCGCCCGCCTCGGGACGGGCGGACACTCGCGGACAACACGACCGATTCGCCATCCGAGCATTATCGAAAGCCGCACGGGCGGCGCAAGCCTCGATCGCCCCGAACCCGCACCCGCGGGATGGATCGAAGTCGCATTCCCTATCCCTGCCGATCGGCCGTGCCCGGCGACCGCCCCCCTGCCCATGATCTTCCTGCTGTCGGCTGTGTTGCACGGCTACGTCGCGTTGCGGCTCCTGCCCCCCTGGTGGTCGACGTCGGCCTGGCCGGCCCCCGAGTGGCTCGCATGGGGGCCGCTGCTCGGCGGCACCCTGTGGGCCTGGCTCGCCGCATCGACCGTGCTGGTGCCGCTGGGCCTGCTGGCCCGGCGGCAGGCCGCCGCCCAGCGCTGGTCGCGGCAGGCGGCCGAGCGCCTCGCCACGCTGGGGCTGGTGTGCCTCGGGGCCTTCTCGACCCTGTTCGTGCTCACGGTGGGCCGGGACCTGCTGCTGGGCGCCTCGGCCCTGCTGGGCACCGTGCTGCCGGCCGGGCGCCTGCAGGATGGGGCGGTGTTCGCCTCCTCGGCCGCGGTCGTCGCGACGACGCTCGTCGTCACGGCGATCGGCGCGATCAACGCGCGGCGCACCGCGCGCGTGGTCAGCGTCGACGTGCCGATCGCCGGCTTGCCGCCCGCGCTGGCGGGCTACACGATCGCCCAGATCAGCGACATCCACGTCGGCCCGACCATCAAGGCGCCGTATCTCGAGGCGATCGTCGATCGCGTCAACGCGCTGGAGGCGGACGCGGTGGCCGTGACCGGCGACCTGGTCGACGGCACGGTGCGGGACCTCGGCCCGCACGTGGCCCCGCTGGCCCGACTGCGCGCGCGCGACGGCGTGTACTTCGTGACGGGCAACCACGAGTACTACAGCGGGGCGGACGCCTGGATCCGCGAGCTTCGGCGACTCGGCCTGCGCGTGCTGCTCAACGAGCACGTGCCGCTGCACCGGGACCGGGCCACCCTGGTGCTCGCCGGTGTCACCGACGTGAGTGCCCACCATTTCGACAGCAGCCACCGCAGCGACCCGGTGGCGGCGCTGGCCGGGGCCCCGCCGGGCGCGGCCGTCCGGGTGTTGCTGGCCCACCAGCCGCGCAGCATGGTCGCGGCGGCGCGCGCGGGTTTCGACCTCCAGCTGTCCGGTCACACGCACGGCGGCCAGTTCTGGCCCTGGAACCTGTTCGTGCCGCTGCAGCAGCCCTTCACGGCGGGCCTGCACCGCTTCGAGGGCCTGTGGGTGTACGTGAGCCGGGGCACCGGCTACTGGGGGCCGCCCAAGCGCTTTGGTGCGCCGTCGGAGATCACGCGGGTGCGGCTCGTCCCGGCCTGATGCCCGCCGGGCCAGCCCCCAAGGCCGCACCCCGAGGGTTCAGGACGATGGTGGGGTCGCCTGCGGGTCGAGCCGGCGGCGCCGGTCGAGGTCCTCGAGCAGTTCGATGACCCACAGGGTGCGCTGGTAGAAGCTGCCTTGCGCCGACGGATGCGCCCCCACCGGCCCGGGGGCCGAGGGCGTTCCCGCCGCCAGGCAGGCCAGGCAGAGGCTCCGGATCGCCGCCAGCGGCTCGAGTCGCGGGTCCGGCCGTGCGGGGGCCACGGCGGCCGCCCCGACCGCCCGTGCGACCAGCGCCCACTTGCGCTGGGCCGACACCACGGCGCGCCGCGAGACCGAGTCCAGCCCGGCGCGCTCGATCTCGCGGCCGATCTCCGCGTAGACGAGGCGCGCGGCCTGGATCGCCGGGCGGCAGTCGCGCGGCAACGCCGCCACGCCCTGCTCGGCGCGCCGGTACAGCTCGTCGGCGGTCGCCAGCACGCGCGCCACGACGCGGCCGAGCCGGTCGTCGAAGACCGGGGCGGCCAGAGGCATCCGGGTCGAGCCCGGCCTCGCGCATCCACTGGCGCGGCAGGTAGAGCCGCCCGTTGCGGGCATCCTCGCCCACGTCGCGCGCGATGTTGGTCAGCTGCATCGCGCAACCAAGCTCGCAGGCCCGCGCAAGCGCGTCGGCGCCGCGCGTGTCCATGATCAGGGCCATCATCGCGCCCACCGTGCCGGCCACGCGGGCGCAGTAGTCGAGCAGTTCGTCGAGCGTGTCGTAGCGCCGACCCTGGGCGTCCCAGGCGAAGCCTTCGATCAGCGCGGCCGGCAGGGCGCGCGGCAGGCCGAACTGGTGCACCACGCAGGCCATCGCCTGGTCGGCCGCCTCGGGGCCGGGCCGTCCGCCATAGATGGCGTCGAGGCGCTGAAGCAGGCGGCCGACGGCGCCGGGGTCGTGCGGCTGCAGGTCCACGGCATCGTCTGCGACGCGGCAGAACGCGTAGAGCGCCACCGCCGGCGCGCGCACGCGCGCGGGCAGCACCCGCGAGGCGGCGAAGAAGCTCTTCGAGCCGCCACGCATCAGCGTCTCGCAGTGCCGCAGGTCGAACGGGCGGTCCAGGGTCACGGCGTCTTCCATCGGCATCGTCGGCTCTCGGCAGGGCGGTCGGGCGTGG
>JALOSQ010000224.1 GCA_025458335.1 Ideonella sp. | reverse complement strand
CGAAGCCGCCTCGGCCGAGCTGGTGGGCGTGAGCTTCATCCCCCTGGCGCAGCTCGACGAGGCCATCGTCAGTGCCCGCTTCGGCGTGCCGGCGCAGCGCATCCGGGAGAACGCGCGGCTCGAGCACTGGTTGTACCCGGGGGTCGGGCTCGCCGTGGCGCTCGACGCCGAAGGCAAGGAGGTGCTTCAGTACGTCGCGCCGGCCGACTTCGAGGCACGCCTCGCCGCGCCCCTGCGCGCAGCGCCTGGGCCAGCGGGCGGGCCCGACGTGGGGGCATCGCCCGCGGCACCGCGCTGAGCGGCGGACTCCAGGCAGCATCGCGGCGATGTACGAGGACCCGCTCTACAAGATGCGCCACGCGCTCGCCGGCGTGGCGCTCGCGCTGATCGCCTCGGTGCTGGTCGCGGCATTGGCCGGCGCCTTCATCGGCGACCTGGTCGGCGACAGCTACACGGCGCGCGCAACGGCGTACGGCATCCTTCTGCTCTACGTGGTGGTCGGCGGCGTGGTGCTGTTCGTCAAGGTCGCGCGGCACGAGACCCGGCCCCTCACGCCGGGGCGCGTCGGGCTGTGGCTGGCCAGCGTGTGGACCTGGCCGCTGTTGCTGCTGGTGGCGCGCCGCCGGCCCCAGGCACCGCCGCCGGCCGAGGGCCCATAGGCCGCGAGTCGCCCGGGCAGCCGAGGGTCACGCCTGCGGCGGCCTACCCGGCGGTCCAGTCGCCCGCCACGTAGTACCAGCGCCCGCCCTCGCGCACGAAGCGGCTGGTCTCGTGCAGGCGCTGCGCGCGACCGCCGAGCTTGCTGACCGCGACGAACTCCACTGTCGCGTGATCGGCGTCCTGGACCGTGTGCCGCTTGATCTCGAGGCGCAGCCACTGCAGCCCCGGCGGATCGGGCTCGATGACGGAGGGCCGTGTGCTCGGGTGCCACGTGTCGCCGATGTAGCCGGCGAGCCCCTTGGCATACGCGCTGTAGCGCGAGCGCATCAGGGCCTCGGCGTCGGGGGCCTGCAGGTGCTGCTCGCCGACGTGCCAGCGGCCGCAGCAACGCGCATACGGGCGGCCAGTGCCGCACGGGCAGTCGTCTCGGGGCATGTCGCGGATTGTCGCGTCGGAGGGCGCGGCTATGCTGCGTCGGCCATGCCTGCCACCCTGCCCACCGTCCTGTCCGCTGTCCCGAGGGTCGAGGCCCCGGCCGTGCCCGGGACGCCGCCGGCCAGGCCCGGCACGAGCCGCAGCCACGGCGACGCGGCGAGCCTGGGGCCGGGAGGGCCTCCATGGTGGCACGGGGCGCTTGTCGCCACCGCCCTGGCCAGCGCCTCGATGGCGCACGCGCGCAGCTTCGAGGCCGAGGGATCCGACACCGGTGCGGGGCTCGGGCCGCGGCACGTGGCGATGGGCGGCACCGGCGTGGCGACCGCGGTCGACGTGTTCGCCACGGTGGCCAACCCGGCCGGGCTGGTCGAGGTCGACGGCCTGCAGCTGGCGGCCTCGCGTCAGCTCGACGCGACCCTGCACCGCCTCAACTTCGCCGGGCTCGCCTGGCGGCTGCCGCTGCCCGCGTCGTCGGGCGTCAGCGCGACGGTGGCCGCCGCGCACTACCCGCGCATCCACGCACGCGCGTCCGGCGCGTTCGACGAGTCGGACTTCGAGAGCCTGTTCCTGCGCTACCTCTTGCCGGGCATCTCGGGCACCTTCGACGGCGCGATCGACAGCAAGACGCGGTCGACGCGGGTCGCCATCGGCCTGGGGCCGGCCGGTCACCGCACCTGGTCGGTGGGCGCCTACGTGGAGCACATCGACTGCCGGTCGGACTTCTGCGGCGTCCATGCCACGAGCAACGGTTTCACCACGCAGACGACGGGCGCCAAGGCGCTTGGCTGGGGCCTGGGTGGGCGCTGGCACCCCACCGATGCGTGGACCCTCGCGGCCACGGTCAGCGACCTGCGCACGCGGCTCACGATCGAATCGACCACCACCGACGACGCCGGCACGCGCACCCAGCAGACGGCGGCCGGCTTCCCGCGCAAGTGGGCGTTCGGCGCGGCGTGGCGGCCGGGCGGACCCGGCGGGGCGTGGCTGTGGACCGCAGACCTCGAGTCCACGCGCGGCCGGTACGGCAAGAGCTCGATCGACCTGCGCGCCGCGCGCTGGGGCCTGGAGCGACACACGGGCGCCTGGGCCTGGCGCGCCGGTGCGGTCGTGCCGCTGCGCATCGAGTCGACCGAGACGGGTCGCCTGGACACGCCCTTCCCGTTCGCGCCGACGGCCGGCGTGGGCTGGCGCCGCGGCCCCTGGGAGGTCGACGTGGCCGTCTATGGCCATGCCGTCATGAGCATGCACGCCGACCGGCCGCGGTTTGCGGCTGACCTGGGTGTCGGCCTGCGCTTCTGACCGGCGCTTCTGACCTGCCTTCCTGACTGGCGTGTGTGGACCGGCCGGACCGGCCCCCAGGGCTCAGGCCAGCCAGCGCGCCAGGCGTGCCACGCCCTCGCGCAGCATCGGCTCCCCCGACGCGAAGCACCACCGCAGCCAGCCCTCTCCTTCGGGCCCGAACGCGACGCCCGGTGCCAGCGCCACGCCTGTCTCGCGCACCAGCCGGCGGGCGAATGCCACACTGTCTTCGCTGCCCGGCGCGCGCAGGAAGGCGTACATCGCCCCGGCCGGCCAGCCCACCTCGACCCCCGGAATGGCCGCCAGGCCGGCCAGCAGCAGGTCGCGCCGCGCCCTCAGTCGGTCGCGGGTCTCGGCCACCAGGGCATCGCCGTCTCGTACCGCCACGACGCCAGCCCGCTGCACGAACGGCGGCGCGCACGAGGTGTTGAACTCGATCATCTTCGCCAGCTGGCCGACGAAGGGCTCGGGCGCCACCAGCCAGCCGAGTCGCCAGCCGGTCATCGACCAGGTCTTGGAGAACGTGTTGGCACTGATGACGCGGTCGTCGGGCTCGACCGCGCCGAGCACGCCGGTGGCCCGCCGCGTGGCGCCGTCGCCCTGCGCGAGCTCGGGGTCGTAGACGAGCCGCTCGTACGCGTCGTCGGACACCAGCCACACGCCGTGCCGGCGGCAGAAGGCCAGCAGCTCGAGCCAGTCGGCCTGCGGCATCACCCAGCCGGTGGGGTTGTTGGGCGAGTTGACGACCACGGCCCGGGCGCCGCGAGCCGCGTCGAGCAGGCGCCGCAGGTCGAGCGTCCAGCGCCCGTCGCGGCAGGCGAGCGGCACGCGGCGGACCTCGGCGCCGAGGATCGCGGGCATCGCGGACAGGTTCGGCCACACCGGCGTGACCATCGCCACCGCGTCGCCCGGGTCGAGCAGCATCTGCGAGGCCAGCATCAACGCGTTGACGCCGGCGCTGGTCACCGCGATGCGACCGGCGGCGACCGGCCGCCCGTGCAGGCGCGTGAGGTAGGCGGCCAGTGCCGAGCGCAGCTCGTCGATGCCGAGGTTGGGGTTGTAGAAGGTGTCGCCCGCGGCGAGCGCCTCGGCGGCCGCATCGCGGATGAACGCCGGCGTCGGCGCGTCGCCCTCCCCCACGTAGAACTTGAGCATGTCGACCGCGCCGCGGGCCGCCAGTTCGTTCGCGTAGACGGACAGTTCGCGGATCTGCGAGGCGGGCAGGTGTTCGATGGCGGAACGCAGCATGGGGCGATCGTATCGGGGCCGCGCGCCAGTGGCGACCCGGTCAGGGCGGCATCTCGGGTGCGATCGAACCGCGGATCAGGCTGCGAAGGAACCCGATGCCATCGGGCTGCCGCAGCCAGTGCCGGTAGGCCTCGACGCCGAAACTCATCGGGTCGAGCGCATAGCGGAAGTCGTTGATCTCGGCGTCGTGGGCGAACCCCGACCCCGGCATCGCCGCCAGGGCGGACTCGCGGGTGGCGTCGTCGAGGGTGGCGAACATCGTCACGTACGCGACGTACTCGTGCGCCGCGCCGGGCAGGGAGCGGCCCTGCAGGTGGCAGCCCACCAGGGCATGCGCCACCTCGTGGGCCACGACCGATCGCCACAGGCGCTCGGTCACCGGCACGCCGAACCAGGTGCCGCGCTGCAGGAACCGATCTCGCTCGAGCACCAGCAGCCGGCGGCTGCCGATCGCATAGCAGCCGACCGCATCGGGCCGCAGGCCCTCGGGCAGGCGGTCGACGATCTCGACGCGCAATTCGACGTTCTCGTTGCGCGGCAGCCAGTGGAGGAAACCCAGTGCATCGGACACCCCGGAACACGCCGGCGGCACGCTCGCGCGCTCG
>JALOSQ010000223.1 GCA_025458335.1 Ideonella sp. | reverse complement strand
ACGCCCGACATCTGGAGCGAGGGCACCACCCGCGTCGGTACCCGCGAGATGGGCGACGCGGTCGTGGCGGCCATCACCGGCAAGAAAACCGTCAAGAGCTGACAGCTCCCGGTTCGTCTCGCCCATCCCTCCCGGACCCTGGCGACGCGAGCCAGGAAGCGACGGGTCCGGGATCGCAGGAAAGGCAGGACAAGATGGCTTTGGTTGGACTGGTCGGCTGGCGCGGCATGGTCGGCTCGGTGCTCATGGACCGCATGCGCGCCGAAGGCGACTTCGCGCTCATCGAGCCGATGTTCTTCTCCACGTCGAATGCCGGTGGACCGCTGCCCAAGGCGATCGCCGACCTCGGCAAGAGCGAGACCACCCTGCGCGACGCGCACGACCTGTCGCAGCTCAAGCGCTGCGACATCGTCATCACCTGCCAGGGCAGCGAATACACCAAGGAGGTGTACCCCAGGCTGCGGGCCGAGGGCTGGAAGGGCTACTGGATCGACGCGGCCAAGACGCTGCGGATGAACGACGACGCGGTCATCATCCTCGACCCCGTCAACCTGCCCGTCATCAAGAACGCGCTCGCCCGCGGCGTCAAGGACTACATCGGCGGCAACTGCACCGTCAGCTGCATGCTGATGGGCTTGGGCGCGCTGTTCAAGGCCGACCTGGTCGAGTGGATGACGGCCACCACCTACCAGGCAGCCTCGGGCGGCGGTGCGCAGCACATGCGTGAGTTGCTCACCCAGATGGGCACCCTGAACGCGAGCGTGAAGGCCCTGCTCGACGATCCGGCCAGCGCCATCCTCGAGATCGACCGGCAGGTCGCCGCCACGCAACGTGGCCTGCCGCCCGAGGCGACGCAGAACTTCATGGTGCCGCTGGCCGGCAGCTTGATTCCGTGGATCGATGCCGACCGCGGCGACGGCACCAGCCTCGAGGAGTGGAAGGGCGGCGCCGAGACCAACAAGATCCTCGGCCGCGCGCCGGGCTTCGGCACGGCGCCGGTGCCGATCGACTCGATCTGCGTGCGCGTCGGCGCCATGCGCTGCCACAGCCAGGCGCTGACGATCAAGCTCAAGCGCGACGTGCCGCTTGCCGACATCGAGTCGATGATCGCCCACGACAACCCCTGGGTGAAGCTGATCCCCAACACACGGGAGGCGACGGTGAGGGGCCTGACGCCGGTGGCGGTCACCGGCACGATGTCGATTCCGGTCGGGCGGCTGCGCAAGCTGGCGCTCGGCCCGACCTACCTCGGCGCCTTCACGATTGGCGACCAGTTGCTGTGGGGGGCAGCCGAGCCGCTGCGCCGCATGCTTCGCATCCTGCTCGAAGCCTGATTTCAGTGGCCAACGGCGCCGGGGCGGTATTTCGTCCCGAATTTCAGGCTTTGCATGAGCTTGTTTTGGTATCTGCTTGATGCTATTGTGATTTCGGGGCATTCACGTGTCGCGGGATTCGGTGCGTGAACGCTGAAAACCGATCCAGGCGGTTGCCCATGGGCCGCCCAAGATTCGCAGAGGACACGCCTTGAAGAAGACCTCGCTACGTGCCGGACGTTTCGCGCTGTCCGGATTGGCCGCGGCCGCGCTGCTGGTGGTTTCCAGCAGTGCCTTCGCGCTGTCGCTGGGCCGTTTGTCGGTCCAGTCCGCGCTGGGTGAGACGCTCAAGGCGGAGATCGACGTCACCAGTCTGGCGCCCGGCGAGGCCGACAGCCTCCAGGTGCGCGTGGCGCCGCCCGAGTCGTACCGCGCGGCCGGGGTCGAGTACAACCCGGTGCTCGCCGGGACCCGTGCCACCTTGCAGCGCCGCGCCGATGGTCGGGCCTTCTTGCGCCTGTCCAGCGACCGTCCGGTGCAGGAGCCGTTCGTCGACGTCATCCTCGAGTTGACGTGGAACACCGGGCGCCTGGTGCGTGAGTAC
Organism: Ideonella sp.; assembly: GCA_025458335.1. GTDB lineage: Bacteria > Pseudomonadota > Gammaproteobacteria > Burkholderiales > Burkholderiaceae_C > JAIYCR01. Next base: position 5,422 of record JALOSQ010000223.1, on the reverse strand, counting down.
ACGCTGCTGCTCGACCCGCCGGTCGCGCGGGCGCCCGCGCCGTCCGTGCCGCCCGTGATCGCGGCGGCACCCGCCCCGGCTCCGGCGCCTGCGCCGGAGCCGGCCACGACCGCGGCCGTCCCGACGCCCGCGGCCCCGCCGCCGGTGCCGCTGGCCGCTGCGCCGACGCCCGCGCCGGCACCTGCCCCTGCGGTCGCACCCGCGCCGGCCCCGGCCCCGCGCCCGGCCGCGGCCGCGGCCGAGCGGCCGGCACCGCCGCCGCCGCCTGCGCGCGCGAGAGCCGTTCCCGACGAGGTGCTCGTCCGTCAGGGCGACACGCTCTCCCGCATCGCCAGCCGGACCCGCCACCAGGGGGTCTCGCTCGACCAGATGCTGGTGTCGCTGTACCGCGCCAATCCCGAGGCCTTCATCAACGAGAACATGAACCTGCTGCGCGCGGGTTCCACGCTCAGGGTGCCGGGCGCCGACGCGGCGTCGGGGGTGGCGCCCTCGGAGGCTCGCCAGCTGATCCAGGCCCAGAGCGCCGACTTCGGTGCCTATCGCCAGCGCCTCGCACGCGCCGCACCGGCCAGCCAGTTGGACGTGCCCGCCCGTACCGCGGGAGGCCAGGTCCAGACCGCCGTCGAGGACCGCAAACCCACCACCACCCCGAGCGGCGACAAGCTGACGCTCAGCAAGGGCACGGCGACGCCGTCGACGTCGACCGAGGCGGCCGCGTCGGTCGAGACCGAGCGCAAGGACACCGCGACCCGGGTGGCCGAGTTGACCCGCAACGTCGAGGAACTCAAGCGGCTGTCGGGCCAGACCGCGGCGACCGCGGCAGCCGCGGCTGGCGTCGCACCGCCGCCGGGCGTGGCTGCCCCAGCGTCCCCCGCGGCACCGGCGCCCGCCGCGCCGGCCCCTGCTGCGGCTCCGGCCCCCGCCCCTGCCGCAGCGCCAGCCCCGGCGCCGGTCGAAGCGCCGGCTCCCGCCCCGACGCCGGCCCCTGCGCCAGCCCCCGAGGCCGCGCCCGCCCCGGCACCGGCCCCGGCCGAGCCTCCGGCCGTCGCGGCCGCGCCGACGCCCGCACCGGCCGCCGCCGAGGCGCCTCCCGCCGCGCCCACGCCGGCGCCTGCCCCCGCGCCCGAGCCGAAGGGGTTCCTGGCCACGCTCATCGAGGACAACCCGATGGGCCTTCGTTCTTCGGCGCGAGCGGCGGCCAGCGGGTCGACACCCGCGATGCGGCGACGGCCTCGTCGTCGATGAGCTATTCGCTCAGCCAGCTCGACGCGATCGGCGACGTCGACCCCGTGGCCGAGGCGGACGTGTACCTGGCCTATGGCCGTGACCTCCAGGCCGAGGAGATCCTCAAGGAGGCCATGCGCAGCAACCCCGAGCGTCTGGCCATCCGGACCAAGCTGCTCGAGGTCTACGCCAAGCGTCGCGACGCCAAGGGTTTCGAGCTCCTGGCGACGCAGCTCTACGGATTGACCGGTGGCGAGGGCGAGGACTGGGCCAAGGCCCAGGAGCTCGGCCAGCAGGTCGATCCGGAGAACCCGCTCTACCGGGAGGGCGGACGCCCCGCCGATGGCGGCGGCGAGGGTCCGTCACGTGCAGCCGAGCTGCTCGGCGCGAGCACGATGCCGCAGTCGATCCTGCCGTCGCCCTCGCAGTTCGGCCCGCCGACCGGCATCGGACCGACGGCGGCCGCAGCGGCCGTGGCAGCCGCCGGTGCCGTGGGCGCCGCCGGCGCGACCGCGGCCGAGGCGTCGGAGCCGATGAGCCTCGACCTGGACCTGGACCTCACCTCGGCCGGCACCATGTCCTCGTCGATGGAGGCCACCCAGTCGCTCGAGCAGCGTCCGGGAGCCGACAGCGGCCTGATGGATCTGGAGTTGCCGGGCCTCGACGATGCCGCGACGGCACCGGCGCCGGTCGCGGCAGACCGTCCACCCGCGTCGGACTTCTCCATGGATCTCGACCTCTCGGGCGTGTCACTGGACCTCGGCTCGCCTTCGCCTGGCGCTGAAGGCGCCACGGCGGCCTCGATGGAGACCTCGACCGAGCCCGACAGCGACTATGTCGACCTCGACGTGACGCAAGGCGACCCGATGGAGCGCAAGCTCGAGCTGGCCGAGGAGTTTCGCCAGATCGGCGATGCCGAAGGTGCCCGCGACCTGCTCCAGGAAGTGATCGCCAAGGCCTCCGGTCCGATGAAGGCCCGTGCGCAGGCCCTGCTCGACGAACTGACCTGACGGTGTCGGCATGGCCGGAGCGTCCGGGCGAGCGATCGCCCGGCACGTGCGCTCCGACCATCGGCCGCCCCGGCCCCGATGCGACTCGCGCTCGGCCTGAGCTACCGCGGCGGCGGCTACGCCGGCTGGCAGGTCCAGCCCGGCCAGCGCACGGTGCAGCAGGCGCTCGAGGACGCCCTGACCGCGTTCGCCGCTTCCCCGGTCGCGGTGACCTGCGCTGGCCGGACCGATGCGGGCGTGCATGCGGTGAACCAGGTCGTTCACCTGGACACGTCGCTCGACCGCGAAGATTTCTCGTGGGTTCGCGGTCCGAACCGCTTCCTGCCGCGCGACATCGCGGTGCAGTGGTGCCGTCGCGTCGATCCCGGCTTTCACGCCCGCTATGCGGCACGAGGCCGGCGCTATCGGTACGTGCTGCTCGAGTCGCCGGTGCGGCCGTCGCTCGAGCAAGGGCTGGTGGGCTGGACCTTCCGCCGCCTCGACGGTGACGCGATGCGGGAGGCGGCCGCCCGGATGCTCGGTGAGCACGATTTCAGTGCCTTCAGGTCGTCGGAGTGCCAGGCGCGCAGCCCCGTCAAGACGATGCACGCCATCACGATCGAACGACGCGACGCGTACTGGCGCTTCGACTTCGATGCCTCGGCCTTCCTGCATCACATGGTGCGCAACCTGATGGGCTGCCTGCTGGCGGTCGGGACGGGTCGCCGGGATCCCGGATGGCTCGCCGAGGTCCTCGCGGCGCGCGATCGCGAGCGCGCGGCCCCGACCTTCGCACCCGACGGGCTGTACTTCCTCGGCCCGTACTACGATGCGGCGCATGGCCTGCCCGACAGAACTGCCGCTCACGGCTGGATGCCCTGAGCGCCCGACCGCCAGCCCGACCGCGTGCCCGGTCGGTGCGTCGGGAGGACGCGAGCCGTGACCCGACCGAGCCAGCGCACGCGCATCAAGATCTGCGGCCTCACCCGGGAGGCCGATGTCGAGGCCGCCGTCGACGCGGGCGCCGACGCCGTCGGCTTCGTGCTCTATCCGCGCAGTCCGCGCCATGTCGAGCCCCGGCGCGCCGGCGAACTGGCACGGCGCCTGCCCCCGTTCGTCGCGCCGGTCCTGCTGTTCGTCAACGCCGCTCCGGGCGACCTCGTCGCCGCGTTCGCGGAGGTGCCCCACGGCATCGCGCAGTTCCACGGCGACGAGTCGCCCGAGGACTGCCGGAGCGCTGCCCGCGCGGCCGGGCCGGGCGGGGCGGCGCGGCCGTGGATACGGGCCGCCCGCATGGCCGAAGGGCTCGATTTGCTAGACTTTGCGGCCCGTTACGAGGGTGCTGCTGCCCTTCTGCTCGACGCCCACGTCGAGGGCTACGGCGGCGCAGGAAAGGTCTTCGATTGGTCACGAGTGCCAACTGGCGTGCCCGCTCCGGTCGTTTTGTCTGGTGGGTTGAGTCCTGCCAATGTGATCGAAGGGGTCCTCACCGTCCGGCCTTTCGCCGTTGACGTGAGCTCCGGCGTGGAAGCGTCCAAGGGCGTCAAGGACGCCGCGCTGATCCGCCGGTTCTGCGATGCGGTGCGCGAAGCCGATGCCCGGCTGGCCGCCACCGACTGACCCTCGAACGAGACCCATGCTCGACTATCGACAGCCCGACGCCCGCGGGCACTTCGGACCTTATGGCGGCACCTTCGTCGCCGAGACGCTCATCCACGCGCTCGACGAACTGCGTGAGGCCTACGACACGGCCTGCCGCGACGCGGACTTCATGGCCGAGTTCCGCAGCGAGCTCGCGCACTTCGTCGGCCGCCCGAGCCCCGTCTACCACGCGGCCCGCCTGAGCCGCGAGCTCGGCGGCGCGCAGATCCACCTCAAGCGCGAGGACCTCAACCACACCGGCGCGCACAAGATCAACAACACCATCGGCCAGGCGCTGCTCGCCCGCCGCATGGGCAAGCCGCGTGTGATCGCCGAGACCGGCGCCGGCCAGCATGGCGTGGCCACCGCCACGGTGTGTGCGCGCTACGGCATGGAGTGCGTCGTCTACATGGGCAGCGAGGACGTCAAGCGGCAGTCGCCCAACGTCTACCGCATGCACCTGCTCGGCGCGACGGTGGTGCCGGTCGACAGCGGCAGCAAGACGCTCAAGGACGCCCTCAACGAGGCCCTGCGCGACTGGGTCACGAACGTCGACCACACCTTCTACATCATCGGCACCGTCGCCGGCCCGCACCCATACCCGATGATGGTGCGTGACTTCCAGCGGGTGATCGGCGACGAGTGCATCGACCAGATGCGCGCCTCGATCGGCCGCCAGCCCGACGCGGTGCTCGCCTGCGTAGGCGGCGGCAGCAACGCGATGGGGATTTTCTACCCGTACATCGGTCACGAGGCGACGCGTCTGATCGGCGTCGAGGCTGCGGGGCAGGGCCTGGCGAGCGGCAAGCACGCGGCGTCGCTGTCGGCGGGCTCGCCGGGCGTGCTGCACGGCAACCGTACCTACCTGCTGCAGGACGACAACGGCCAGATCATCGAGACGCACAGCATCTCGGCGGGTCTCGACTATCCCGGCGTGGGTCCCGAGCACGCGTACCTCAAGGACATCGGCCGCGCGGAGTACGTCGGCGTGACCGACGACGAGGCGCTGGCCGCGTTCCACCGCCTCTGCCGCACCGAGGGGATCATCCCGGCGCTCGAATCGAGCCATGCGGTGGCGCAGGCGATCAAGATGGCGCCCACGATGCGGTCCGACCAGCACCTGCTGGTGAACCTGTCGGGCCGCGGCGACAAGGACATCGGCACCGTCGCCGACCTGTCTGGCGCCGACTTCTACTGCCGGCCGTCTTGCCGCGGCCAGACCGCCAAGGGCGCCGACACCATCTCGCCGATGCGGGGGCCACGATGAGCGCCGTGCTCGATCCTCCCGCCGCGGCCGGCGCCACCGGGCGCATCGCCGCTCGCTTCGCGGCGCTCGCCCGCGACGGCCGCACCGCACTGATCCCGTACGTGACCTGCGGCGACCCTTACGCCGACGCGACGGTCGAGATCATGCGGGCGATGGCCGGGGCGGGCGCCGACGTCATCGAGCTCGGCATCCCGTTTTCCGACCCGATGGCCGATGGCCCGGTCATCCAGAAGGCCGCCGAACGCGCCCTGGCGCGTGGCATCGGCCTGGCCGACGTGCTGGCGGCGGTGCGCGAGTTCCG
>JALOSQ010000222.1 GCA_025458335.1 Ideonella sp. | reverse complement strand
GGCGTGTTCCTCCTGCGCGATCAGCGGTCGCGCCACGTCGAGCGCGCTCTCGAAGGCCTGGCGGATCGAGTCGGCCGAGTACATCAGCACGCCGGCCACCCCGGCCTGCTCGGCCAGCTCGGTGACGAGACCCGTGCCGACAATCGCGCGCACGCCCTGGCTGACGAGATCGCCCACGGCCGAGCGCGCCTCTTCGGCGGTGGTGAAGCTGCGCTGGGCGATGTCGAGCCCGAAGTGACGCTGGAATTCGGCGAACACCGGCAGATCGGTCTCGTGGGTGATCACGCCGATGCGCTCGGCGATGCGCCGCGCGCGCGACAGCGCCTGCATCAGGTCGAAGCCCGAGGCGCGCACCAGCACCAGCGGCCGGCTGATGCGGTTGCGCAGGTAGGCGCCGTTGCTGCCGGCCGAGATCAGCACGTCGACGCGCTCGCTGGGCAGGCGCGTGCGGATGTGGCGAACGGCGTCCTCGAAGCCGAGGTTCAGGTTTTCGATGCGCGCGCGGCCGTCGAACTCGGGCGTGACCTCGCGCAGCAGTTGCGAGAGGCGCGAGACGGAGGCCGTCCAGATGACGGGCAGGCGGGAGGGTTCGGAGTGCGTACTCATGTCGCATGTTTCAGTGCGGGGGTGCATTGAAACACTGTTGCGACGGCATCAAACAGAAGGGCCCCGCAGGCAGCCTGCGGGGCCCCGGTGCTGGCCGAGACTTTCGGGTGCCGGGCCGAGCGCCCGACACCGCGTCGCGGATCAGCGCTGCTGCATGCGCAGCCCCGTCGATGTCGGTTCGAAGCCGTTGCTGAACACGCCGAAGGGCAGCACGGTATCGGTGTCCACCGCCGTGTTGTCCGCGGGTGCCCGCTCCACGGTGCCGGCGGGTGGCTGCAGGCTGGCGCTGAGCTGCACGGTGGTGCCGGGCGTCGCGTTGAGGCGGGCGCCCACGTCGAAGCGCAGCACGCCGCCGACCGGCAGATCCACGCTCAGCGTCGGCAGGCCTGTGCCCGTGGCTGCGGGGCAGCTCGCGCCCTGCACCGGCGTGCAGACCCACTCGATGTCGGCAAGCCCGGCGGGCGCCGTCGCGCTCAGCCGCGTGGCCGGTGCCTGGCTTGGCCCAGCGTTGCCGACCTCGATGCGATAGACCACGGCGCCCTGCGGAGCGAGGCTGGCCACGCCGTTGTCGACGCTGATCTGCAGGTCGACGCCGGGCTGCACATCGAGCGTGCGCAGCAGCTCGGGCGCAGCGTCGTGGTTGGCATCACCCGCCTGGTTGGCGCGCAGCTCGCAGCGGCCGGCGCTGAGCAGCTGCAGTTCGCTGCCGTTCAAGCCGCACACCGCAGGCGTCTGGCTGCTGATCTGCACCGGCTGGCCGGAGGCGCCTCCCGTGGCCGAGAGCGTGAGCGGCGCATCGCCCAGCACGGCCGTGGCCGGCAGCGTGAGCTGGATGCTCTGCGCGAAGCGGCGGTTGACGACCAGCTGATAGGCCTGCTGACTGCCGTCCTGCGCGATCACGGTCACCGGCAGCAGATTGGCTCCGGTGTTGAGGTTGACCGCGATCGTGGAGCCCGGCGTGGCGATCTGATTGTTCAGCAGCACCGCGGCCAAAGGGTCGCGCGCCGTTGCGCGCACAGGGATCTGCTGCACGCCGTTCGCAACGCTGAGGGTGTAGAGGCCGACCGCCGGGTTGAAGGCCGGGCTCAGGCTCTGGCCGACCACCTCCAGCCCCGACAGGCCGCGCGCGAACACGTTCACCGAAACGCTGGCACTGATAGGCTGGTACTCCGCATCGCCCTCTCGGGTGGCCACCACGGTGCAGGTCCCCACGTCGATGCCGACCAAGAGGCTGTCCGTCAGCGTGCAGGGCGAGCCGGGCTGGAGTGCGAAGCTGATCGCGCCATTCGTTTGTCCGCCTGCAGCGCTCACCGGGGTGCTGCCGCCGAGCAATACCAGTGGGGCCGCCGTCGCGACTGCAAAGCCGCTCTGCAGCGAGCGGACGATTTCGACGGTTTGGGTGACCCGAGGGGCCGGGCGGTACGCCGCGTTGCCGGCCTGGTCCGCGGCCACCGTGCACGGGCCGAGCGCGAGCAGGCTCAGTGCGCCGCTGCCAGCGTCGACCTGGCACACGCTCGGGCTCAGGCTGCTGTAGCTCACTGCCAGCCCGCTGCTTGCCGTCGCGCTGACGCTCGGCGCGTTGGCGTTGCGCGGCAGCGGCCCGGGATTGGCTCCGAAACCCAGGCTCTGAAGGCGGCGCGTGGTCACCGCCGGGCTTGGCGCCGAGGCGGGGCTGTCGCCCAGCGCGTTGCGGGCCACCACGGTGAAGGTGTACTCGGTGCCGTCCTCAAGGCCCGAGATGACGCAGGGCGAACCTGCGCAGAGCCCGCTCTGCACATTCCCCGGCTGGCTGGTCACCACATAGCCGAGGATCTCAAGCCCGCCATTGCGCGCTGGCGGCAGGAAACTCACGGTCGCGCTGGCGTCGCCGGCCACGGCGGTCGCGGCGGTCGGCGCATCGGGGGCAGAGCGCTGCACCACCGCCACCGGCACGAGCCTGGACTGCGTGGTGCCATCACCCAGCTGGCCCGCACTGTTCAAGCCCCAGCAGCGCACACCGCCGGACGCCAACAGCGCGCAGCTGTGGCGGTGACCGGCTGCAATCGATGCCACACCGGCGAGGTCCGTCACCTGCACGGGGGTCAGGCGCTCCGTGCCGGTGCCGTCTCCGAGCTGGCCGTTGTTGTTGCGTCCCCAGCACCGCGCGGTACCGTCGCCCAAGGTCGCGCAGCTGTGTTCCAAGCCGCCGCTCACGTGGGTGACGCCCATGCTCAGACCCGTGACCGCTCCCGGTAGCGCTCGGCGAGCCCTGGAGCCATCCCCCAGTTGGCCGTTTACGCCGAGCCCCCAGCAGAGCGCGGCGCCAGCCCTGACGCCGCAGCCGTGGCTTCCGCCGAGGCGCAACTCGGCGTAGGCCGCGTCCAAGGCCGTGACCGAGGTCGCCGACAGTTGGTTTGTGTCGAAGGTGCCGAGGGCGAGCTGGCCTTGGCTGTTGCGGCCCCAGCAGTAGGTGGCGCCGGCAGCGCTTCGTGCACAGGCCGAGCTGCCGCCGGCCTCGATGCTCAGCATGGGGCCCGGAAGGCCGACCACGCTCACCGGCGCAAACGGAAAGTCAAATGTGCCATCGCCGAGCTGGCCGAACTCGTTCGTGCCCCAGCATCGCACGCCGCCCGAGTCGAGCAGTGCGCAGCTGAAACCGTTGCCAGAAGCCACCGCGATTGCCGCGCGGCCCAGCTCGACATCTACCGGGCGGCTCAAAGGGCTGTTGTTTCCGGGCAGGTAGTCGACAACGCTGCCCCAGCACTTGACCCCGCCCTGCGCAGTCAGGGCACAGGCGTGATTGTCACCCACCGCAAGTTGGGTCACGCCCTGCGACAGCCCCAGCACATCGCTGGGAAAGGCGCTGGTCTCGAAGGGGTCGGCGCCACCGTTACCGAGCTGCCCTTGAAAGTTGGCTCCCCAGCAGCGGACGGCGCCGGTGCTCGTCAGCAGGCAGGTGTGGTTTTCGCCGGCTCCGATGGCAGTCACTCCGCTGACGGCGGTCTGGCCCTGGGCGGGCGGCGCGGAGCCCAGGGCGAGAGCGAGACAGAACAGCGTCGCGGCGATCCCGTGGCGACGCGTCACCAAGACATTCAGGCGCAGCAAAGACGAGGCAATCGGCATGTGGCACATCCTCCGGGGTCAGGGCAGCGCCACCTGCGAAAGGATGGGGCACCGCCACAGCCCGCGAGCGCGCCCCAGAAGCTCGTTGGGTGGAGCTGGGAGCGGGGCCATCCTTGGCGAGTCCCCGGGGCGCGGCCGGGGACGGCTGGCGCGAATGCTAAGGGACGGCGTTCGTCCGCAAACCTGTCGGAAGCGATAGGCGCGCCCCCTGGGGTTGTGTTGCAGATGTCGCGTTCGGTGTTTCAATGTTTCAGATGATGCGACGTTCAACCCCTGCGTGCGCCGGCCTCCTGTGGCGGAACCCGGGGAAATGCCTCGATTTCCGGCGCTTCACTGCGTTGGCAGCGGTTGGCACGAGTCTTGATGCCCTGAGCCCATACCCCGCTCGCTGCACCGCGCCGCCGTCGCCAGCGAGAAGCCGCTGCAGCTGCCGGGCGCGATCAATGCCAACCACGCCCTGCTGGCCAAGCGCGCCGGCTTCAAGGCGATCTACCTCTCGGGCGGCGGCGTCGCCGCCGGCTCGCTGGGCCTGCCCGACCTCGGCATCAGCACGCTGGATGACGTGCTCACCGACGTGCGGCGGATCACCGACGTCTGCGACCTGCCGCTGCTGGTCGACGTCGACACCGGCTTCGGCCCGTCCGCCTTCAACGTCGCGCGCACGGTGAAGTCGCTGATCAAGTTCGGCGCCGGTGCGATGCACATCGAGGACCAGGTCGGCGCCAAGCGCTGCGGCCATCGCCCCGGCAAGGAGATCGTCAGCCAGGCCGAGATGGTCGACCGCATCAAAGCGGCGGTGGATGCACGCACCGATCCCGACTTCGTGATCATGGCGCGCACCGATGCGCTGGCGGTCGAGGGCCTGGACCGCGCCATCGAGCGCGCGGTCGCCTGCGTCGAGGCCGGCGCCGACATGATCTTCCCCGAGGCCATGACCGAGCTGGCGATGTACCGGCAGTTCGCCGCCGCG
>JALOSQ010000221.1 GCA_025458335.1 Ideonella sp. | reverse complement strand
ACCGCCACACCGCCGACGAGCACGCGCTGTACCGCCGGCTGCACGAGCGCCAGAGCGCGCAGCTGGCCGGCCGCGCCTGCGACGAATTCATCGAGGCGCTCGGGCAACTCGGGCCGGCCGAGCAGATCCCGCGCTTCGACGAGCTGAGCGAACGGCTTCATCGCGCCACGGGCTGGCAGGTGGTGGCCGTGCCGGGCCTGATCCCCGAAGAAGCGTTCTTCGCGCTGCTCGCCGAGCGGCGCTTCCCGGTCACGCGCTGGCTGCGCACGCCGGCCGAGTTCGACTACATCGTCGAGCCCGACGTGTTCCACGACCTCTTCGGGCACGTGCCGCTGCTGTTCAACCCGATGTTCGCGGACTACATGCAAGCCTACGGCGCGGGCGGACTCAAGGCGAGCCGCCTGCACTCGTGCGAGTTCCTGGCGCGCCTGTACTGGTACACGGTGGAGTTCGGGCTGATCGCCACGCCGCGCGGCCTTCGGGCCTACGGAGCGGGGATCCTGTCGTCGCGAGGCGAGCTGGCGCACAGCGTGGCGAGCCCCGAGCCGCAGCGGCTGGCGTTCGACCTCGAACGCATCATGCGCACCCGCTACCGCATCGACAGCTACCAGTCGACCTACTTCGTGATCGACTCGTTCCGACAGCTGTTCGAGGCGACGGCCCCCGACTTCACGCCGATCTACCGGCGGGTGAGCGCGAAGCCGGACCTCGACGCCGACGCCCGCGTGGCCGGCGATCACCCGATCGCATCAGTCTGAGGAGACACCGCGGCTTGGCCGCGTTCGGGGCGCACGGGTCGAGCGAGTCCGTGCGTCAAGGGCGCGCGGGCCGGGTCGTTGACGCGCTCGATCACCTCGGCCAGCACCTCGCGGCGGTTGACCAGGTCGACATGCGCGACGGCCTCGAGGTGGCGGTTGTCGGCGCCCGGGAGCGTCGCGCTGCTGGCCGGGAACACGATGTTGTCGCAGTGGCTCCAGAAGCAGGTGAAGCGATGCCGCTGGCCAGGCGATTCGGCGCCGACAAGCGCCTGCAGCCATGGGCTGCGCAATCGCATCTGGCGGGCATTCGTCGTGTGGCCGGCGCGGCCGAGCCAGGTGCCGTGGTGCGGCGACCCGATCGTGACGATGTGGTGCACGCGGTCGATCGCGCCAGGGCCCGCCTGCCGGAGCCAGGCGCGGATCGCCAGGCCCCCCATGCTGTGCCCGACGAGGACCGGTGGTCGGCCGGTCGACTGCTCGATCGTGCGCACGGCCGCCTCGACGATCGGCGCGTAGTCGTCGATCGAGCCGAACACCGGTTCGAGGTCGACCGCCATGGCTGGAACGGCACGGGCCCGAAGTTGCTCGAGCCAGGGGTTCCAGAGGCCGCGGTTGCAGCAGTAGCCATGGACGAGCACGACCCCGCGTGACGGCGGCTCGGCCGCCAATCCCGGCAAGGGGCGGGTGCCGACAGGCACGTCGGCCACCGCACGCGAGCGGAACGGCTGTCGCCAGACGAACACGGCGACGAAGGTCAGCACCTCGTTCCACCAGGCGGAGGCGAGCTGCCAGAGCCGGGCCCGTGGAGGGGCGACCACGTGGTGTTCGTGGCCCGGCATCACGCCGTGACCGGGCTTGTTCACCGCGTGCATGAGCACGAACTGGAAGGCGAGCACGGGCGCCGCCCCGAAAAGGATCAGGCCCGCCACCGCAAGGCCGACGCCGGGTTGTCCATGGCGGGCACCGAGCACCGCCGCCAGCAAGGCTGCGAGGAGGGCCCCGAAGGCCGCGGCCCGCAGCAGGTTGGCCATCATGTCAGACCAGCTCGACCGCTCGCCCGTTCAGGCGCCTGGCCAGCTGCGTCGCCAGCCGGGTGACCAGGCCATAGATCGACAGCTGGGGGTTCGCACCGATGCTGGTGGGGAAGATCGAGCCGTCGTGGACCGACAGGTTCTCGAGCTGCCAGTGCAGGCCGTCCGGCCGCACGACGCCCAGGCCTTCGCTGCCGGCCATGGCACACCCGCCCATCACGTGAGCGCTGGCGACGCGGATCAGCAGGGGCTCCATCGGGAAGGCCTGGATCGCCGCCTGGGCGTCCGACCAGCGGACATAGCGGCCGGCGAGTTCGTGGACGGGCGTCACGGCCTCTGCGCCCGCGGCGAACTGCAGCTCGGCCATCGCCAGCAAAGCCCGACGCATGCCGTCGAGCACGTAGCCGGTGAGCGGGTAGTCGAGCTCGGGCGAGCCATCCCGGCGCAGCCGCACCACACCGCCGGCACTCTGCTCGTGAAAGCCATCGCGCAGCAGGGCGAGCAGCGCTTGTGTGTGCGCGAAGCGGGACAGCGCCTCGGCCTGTTCGCGGCCGTACCCGCACAGGGTCGAGGCGAACAGCACGGGGTGGATCGGCGGCGCCTCGAGCTTGAAGCCGATCGGCCCGTCCAGCGGCTGGGTGTGCAGGAAGTGATCGGAGTAAAGCGTCTGCGGGGCACCATCCCAGCCCTCGATGCGCTCGGCGAAGGTCGCGGCGCTGATGACCACCGGGTGCAGGAAGGTGCGCTGCCCCAACCGACGATGCGGGTCAGGCACGCCGGAACGCAGCAGCAGGGCCGGGGAATTGATCGCGCCGGCGGCGACCACGAAGTGGTGCGCCGTGATGGTGGTGCCGGCCTCACCCGTCGGCGTCCCGTCGGAGGCCACGGGAACGCAGCGCAGGGCGCTGACCCGACCTTGCTGCAGCACCAGGGTTTCGGCGCGTGTCGACACCAGCATTCGGGCGCCTGCGTCCAGGGCGGCCGGAAGCGTGGTGACCAGCATCGACTGCTTGGCGTTGGTCGGACAGCCCATGCCGCACGAGCCGAGGTTCCAGCATGCCCGGACGTTGCGCTTGATCGCGCCGACCTCGATGCCCAGGCGCTGCCCGCCCGCGCGCAGCACCTCGTTGTTGCGGTTCGGAGGGACGGGCCAGGGCGCGATGCTCAAGCGGCGCTCGGCCTGCTCGAACCAAGGGGCCATCGCGGCCTCGGTCATGTCGGTCAGGCCGAATCGGGCACGCCAGTGCTCCAGGGTTTCCGCGGGCGTACGGAACGAGCTTGTCCAGTTGACCGTGGTCGAGCCGCCGACGCAGCGGCCTTGCAGGATGTTGATCGCCTTGTCGGCGGTCTTTCGCGCGGCGCTCTCCTGGTAGAGCTGCGGGTAGGCGTCGCTTTCGAGCTGCTTGAAGTCGCGGCTCGACTTGAGCGGGCCCTCCTCGACCAGGACCACGTCCAGGCCGGCCCGCGTGAGGAGTTCGGCGGTGATGCCGGCACCGGCGCCGCTGCCGACGATCGCCACGTCGCAGTTCAGGCGGTCGGGGGCGGGGGCGTGACCGGGGCCGTGGACCTTCCAGCCGCGCGCCAGACCGGCGGCGATCGGATCGGGCTGGATGTGCGAAGGCTCTGGGATCGGGGTCATCGGTCAGACGAGGCGCGGGCCCGGGTAGTCGAGGTACGCCCACGTCCCTGGCTCGGAGTAGAAAGCCGCGTTGGTCAGGTCGCGCAGGGCCAGGAAAGCCTGCCGGCGCACCGTCAGGGAGGACCGGCGCATCGAGTCGAACGCCGCCTGCAGTTGCGTGACGGTGGCCTCGCTCCACGCCGCCGGCAGCCCCGCCAGGAGGCGACGGCCGACCGGGTTCGCAAGAACGGCCAGGAGCTGCCCGAGTTCCTGCCTGGCGTGCGGGGGGAAGGCGGCGATCGCCACCTCGACCCGCTCGAGGTGACGGTCGAGCATCACGCTGGCGACGCCGGGGTCCTCGGGCAGAACACCATCGAGCACGCCTCGGGCGATGGCGCGGAAGATCCCGCGCCCGGCTGGCGTCATCGCCGCGGGTGCGCCCGGCGGGCGTTCGCTCCACCACAGCGCCACGCCCCCGGCCGCGCTCAATGCGGTGGCGGAGACGAGCCCGAGCTTGAGCAGGTGGCGGCGATCCATGGATGGGGTGACGCGGGTTTGATGAAGGCTTCAGCCAGACCAGTGTTGCATCATGGCCGCGTGGTCGTTAGAGGCCGGGGCCTAACGGGCCCGACCCGGTCTGTCGCGGTTCGCCGGTCCGGGATATCGTCTTCGCGGGGACAAGGTTCATGGAACTGGAAGCGGCAATCCTGAGCGAGTTGCAGGCGGTCGAGGCCGAGCGTCGACACCGGTTGGGGGTGGCGGGGCTGGCCGATCGCGTCGAGGGGCTCAAGGACTACCAGCAGCGACGGTTTGCAATGACGTATCCGGACCTGCTGGCCAGTGAGCGTTACGGGGCGGCGGCTCGTTTCTTCCTCGA
>JALOSQ010000220.1 GCA_025458335.1 Ideonella sp. | reverse complement strand
GTGCTCGGCGCGGCGCCGGCGAACGACGCGGTCGAGGCCTTCTTCGACGGCCTCGAGGTCAAGCGCTGAGCGCGACTGCCGATAATCGTCCGATGCCGGGCCTGCTCATCATTGCCCATGCGCCGCTCGCCAGTGCCTTGCGAGCGGTGGCGCTGCACGCGTTCCCCGAGGCCAGCGAGGCCGTCGCGGCACTCGACGTGCCCAGCGACATGTCGCCATCGCAGATCGAGTCCGAGGCGCGGGCGTTGCTGGCACAGGTCCGTCGGCCGCAGGTGCTCGTGCTCGCCGACGTGTTCGGCGCGACGCCCTGCAACGTCGCGCAGCGCCTGGCCGACGGTCGCGATGTCCGGCTCGTCGCCGGCGTGAACGTGCCCATGCTCTGGCGCGCGATCGCCTACCGGGACGTGCCGCTGGACGAGCTCGTCGACCGTGCGCTGACCGGCGCGGGGCAGGGCGTGCTGGCCGCCGCGAGTTCGCGCCCGCAGAACCAGGCGTCCAAGGCGCCGCCCCATGAAGAAGTCGACCGTCACCATCAGCAATAGACTCGGGCTGCACGCGCGCGCGTCGGCCAAGCTGACCAAGCTGGCCGGTTCGTTCCGCTGCGACATCCACCTCTCGCGCAATGGCCGGCGCGTCAACGCCAAGAGCATCATGGGGGTGATGATGCTGGCCGCCGGCCTGGGGGCCGAGCTCGAGGTCGAGACCGAGGGCCCCGACGAGGACGCGGCGATGGAAGCGCTGCTCGCGCTGGTCGACGGCAAGTTCGGCGAAGGCGAGTGACCCGCGGAGGGCTCACGCGCCGCCCAGCAGGTGTCGCCGGTAGCGCGGCGGCAGGTCGGCCAGTCGCAGCACGAGGGGGAAGTCCGCGACGTTGAAGTCGGGGTCCCACGCCGGCGGTCCGAGCACGCGGGCGCCACAGCGCAGATAGCCCTTCAGCAACGCGGGCGGCTCGGCCGGCAGGTCCTGCCGAAGTTGGGCGACCGGCAGCGGGCGCAGCGGCTCCACCCGCCACGTCGGCGCGGCGAGATGGTCGCGTTGCAGTTGGCGCCAGAGGCTGGCGGCCCGGTGCCCGCCGTCACCGAGCCCGACGCTCGCGCAGCCGATCACGGCGGGCAGGCCCTGGCGCACGAGGAACTCGGCCAGCGCGCTCCACAGGGCAAGCACGACGCCGCCGTGTCGCCAGGCCGGATGCACGCAGGCGCGCCCGAACTCGGCCAGATGGCGGCGCTGCGCACCCAGGGGGCCCAGGTCGAACTCGCCGTCCGAGTAGAAGCCGCCGGCCCGCCGGGCGGCCTCCGGTGTCAGCACGCGGTACGTCCCGACGACCGACGGCGGCCGTCCCGCCGCTGAGGCGCGCACCAGCAGGTGCTCGCAGTGCGGGTCGAACTCGTCGGCGTCATGCCCGTCCGGGGTGCCGGCGGGCGGGGAGAGGCGTGCGCCCAACTCGACGGCGAACACGCGGTGACGCAGCCGCTGGGCTTCCCGGACCTGCTCCAGGCTGCGCGCCCACTCCACGCGCCACCGCGTCGGTGGCATTGCCGAGGCACGGGCTCCGGCGGCACCCTGCGCCGGGGCGGCCGGCGCCGCTTGGCCCGGCAGGTCATCGGTGCAGACGTCGACGGTGGAGAGGAGAGGCTGCATTCCGCGATGCTCCGCCGGTGGTGTGACGCCGCCGTGATCCGCGGGTGAAGGAACCGTGGCAACGCGGGCCGCGGGGTTCGGCGCGGGTCTGGGCGGGTCGTGCGCGAGGCGCGGGCCGGGTGGCCGCGTGGCGGGGTAGGTCCCGGGTCCGGGGTGAGAAGCGGCTGATAGAGTCTCGAAGGGTGAGCATCCAGGTCTTCGGTCTCGCCGTCTCTCGTGGCATCGCGATCGGCCGGGCCGTCCTGGTGGCGAGCAGCCGGCTTGACGTGGCTCACTACTTCGTCGAGCCGCAGGCGGTCGAGCCGGAGGCCGAGCGCCTGCGCGCCGCGCTGGCCGCGGTCGCGAATGAACTGTCGGGCATGCAGGACGAGTTGCCCGAGGACGCGCCGGCCGAGCTGTCGGCCCTGCTCGACGTGCACCTGATGCTGTTGCGCGACGAGGCCTTGTACGCGGCCACGCGTCAGTGGATCGTCGAGCGACGCTACAACGCCGAGTGGGCGCTCTCCGCGCAGCTCGAGGTGCTGGCCCGCCAGTTCGACGAGATGGAGGACGTCTATCTGCGCGAGCGCAAGGCCGACCTGGAGCAGGTCGTGGAGCGCGTGCTGCGAGCGCTCGACGAGGGCCGGCGTCCGGCGGCCGAGCGGGCGGCCGAGCGGGCGGCCAGGAGCGACCCGGGCGATCGCCCGGAGACACCCCTGATCCTGGTCGCCGGCGACATCTCGCCGGCGGACATGCTGCAGTTCAAGCAGAGCGTGTTCGTGGGCTTCGTCACCGACGTGGGGGGCACGGCCTCGCACACCGCGATCGTGGCGCGCAGCATGGACATTCCGGCCGTGGTCGGCGCGCGCGACGCGAGTCGCGTGGTTCGCACGGACGACTGGGTCATCGTCGACGGCGACGGTGGGTTGGTGATCCTGAACCCCTCGCCGATCGTGCTCGAGGAGTACCGCTACCGTCAGCGCCAGAGCGAGTTGGAGCGCGAGCGGCTCGCGCGCCTGCGCAACACGCCGGCGGTCACCCTGGACGGGCACGCCATCTCGCTGCAGGCCAACATCGAGATGCCGGACGACGCCCGCGTGGCGCTGGAGGCTGGCGCGGTGGGCGTCGGCCTGTTCAGGTCCGAGTTCCTGTTCATGAACCGCGACGGCCAGTTGCCTGGTGAAGACGAGCAGTACGAAGCCTATCGAACGGCCGTCCTCGCGATGCGTGGGTTGCCGGTGACGATCCGCACGGTCGACGTCGGCGCCGACAAGCCGCTGGACGGCCTGTCCCTGAGCGAGCTTCGCCACGAGCACCAGTTGAACCCAGCACTGGGCCTTCGTGCGATCCGCTGGAGCCTGGCCGAGCCATCGATGTTCCGCCAGCAGCTGCGCGCGATCCTGCGCGCCAGCGCGCATGGCCCGGTGCGCATCCTCCTGCCGATGGTCGGCCAGTTGTCGGAGGCGCGCCAAGCCCTCGAGCACCTGGCCCGTGCGCGTCACCAGCTGACCGACGCCGGGCGGCGCTTCGGATACGCGACCCTGGGGCTGATGGTCGAAGTGCCCGCCGCCGCGATTTCGCTGCGATCGCTGCTTCCGCTGTTCGACTTCGTCTCGATCGGCACGAACGACCTGGTTCAGTACACGCTCGCGATCGACCGGGCGGACGAAGCGGTCGCGCACCTGTACGACCCGTGGAACCCGGCGGTGCTCCACCTGCTCGGACAGACCATCGAGACCGCCCGTCAAGCCGGCAAGGACGTCTCGGTGTGCGGCGAGATGGCGGGCGACCCTGCTTTCACCGGCGTGTTGCTGGGGATGGGCCTGCGGTCCTTCTCGATGCACCCGGCCCGCATCGCGACGGTCAAGCAGAGCATCCTGAGGGCCGACCTCGGGCACGCACGACGCGCCGTCGCGGAGGTGCTCTCGTCAGACGACCCGCAGGGCTGTGCCAGGCGCCTGGGCCTCACGGCCTTGCCAAGTTGAACGAAACGGGCCTATACTGGCAGGCTCTGCGGATGAGAGAGCGTCCTTAGGACAATCGCTTCGCAGGGCGGTGAGAAGCTGGCAGCGCAAGATGAAGGACAGTGAACTTCCTCGAGCGAGCCGGGTGGCGGCAGGGGTCGCCACAGCGCGTTTGCATGAGTGGGCCGTCTGCGGCCCGGGCAATGCAGCGAAGTTCGATCAACCCCACGTTGCACGTGGTGCTTGACAGGGCTCGCGAAACGGTGCCAGAATCGCTGTCTTGGCTGAAAACAGCCAGCCGCTCTTAAAAAATTCGCAGCCAATCAGCGTGGGCGCCGACAGTCCAAAAACTTGAGGCGCTCACTGAATGACAACCGTTCATTCATTTGAGTGGCCATGTAGATCAAACTGAAGAGTTTGATCCTGGCTCAGATTGAACGCTAGCGGCATGCCTTACACATGCAAGTCGAACGGCAGCACGGGAGCAATCCTGGTGGCGAGTGGCGAACGGGTGAGTAACGCATCGGAACGTGCCCTGGAGTGGGGGATAGCCCGGCGAAAGCCGGATTAATACCGCATACGACCTACGGGTGAAAGCGGGGGACCGCAAGGCCTCGCGCTCCAGGATCGGCCGATGTCAGATTAGGTTGTTGGTGGGGTAACGGCCTACCAAGCCGACGATCTGTAGCTGGTCTGAGAGGACGACCAGCCACACTGGGACTGAGACACGGCCCAGACTCCTACGGGAGGCAGCAGTGGGGA